>NZ_JBEPYQ010000025.1:0-73991 GCF_041641335.1 Cohnella sp.
TTCTAAAGTACAAACAGAACGGAGCTTTTCCGCAAGTCAGGCAGCTAAAATCATCGAGGAATAAGAACGGGGTTGTCCCATAAGTAAAAAGAGACGTACCGAACAATTATCGATGAATGGTTGTTTATGGGCATCTATCTCCTTCCGATGCTATACGATCCTGAAATGGGAACGGTAAGCCCGTGAATAGGTGATTTCAGGACCGTATGAGGCAGTCTCCAGGAGATAGATACCCACTTTTTTCATCGATAATTTTGTACGTCCCTACTTATGGGACAGCCCCTTTTCTACTTGCGATGATGGTTACGGCTTCCTGGCTTCTTACGGAAAAGCTCCGCTCAAATTAAGAGTGGAAATCCTGGCCGGACAGCACTTCCTTGACGTGTCCCGCCCGAATGACGAAATCTCCGAAATGTTCGCCTTCATTGCGCTCTTTCGCATATTGCTGGAGCATCGGCGACAGGGAGTCCAAAATTTCCTTCTCCCCGATATTTTCCTTGTACAGCTTGTTCAGACGCTGGCCGGCGAAGCCTCCGCCCAAGTACATGTTGTACTTGCCGGGAGCTTTCCCGATGAACGCGATCTCCGCGAGCGCGGGACGGGCGCAGCCGTTCGGGCAGCCGGTCATGCGGATGACGATATCGTCGTCGCGCAATCCGTTGCTCTCCAGCATAGGCTCGATCTTCTCCAGCAGGTCCGGCAAGTAGCGCTCGGACTCGGCCATCGCCAGACCGCACGTCGGCAAGGCTACGCAGGCCATCGAATTTCTCCGCAGCGCGGAGTAGTGCTTGCCGTCCGTGAGTCCGTACGTCTGGATCAGCGCCTCGATCTTTTTCTTCTTCTGCGTGCTGACGTTGCCGATGATCAGGCTCTGGTTCGGCGTAAGCCGGAAATCTCCGGTATGCACCTGGGCGATCTCCCGCAGCCCAGTCATCAGCGAATAACCTTCTTCGTCTTTGATGCGTCCGTTCTGAATGAACAGCGTAAAGTGCCATTTGCCGTTAATGCCCTTCACCCAGCCGTTGCGGTCGCCGTTGTGGTCGAAATGGTATTCGCGCGCTTCTTCCAGCTTCCAGCCGAGCCGCTTGGTCAGCTCGTCCTTGAACCAGTCGAGGCCGCGATCGTCGATCGTATACTTGAATCTCGCGTGCTTGCGCACGGCGCGATCTCCGTAATCGCGTTGGATCGTCACCGTCTTCTCCGCGACGTCGACGACTTGTTCCGGCTTGCAGAAGCCGATGACGCGCGCCACTTGCGGATACGTCTTCGTATCCCCGTGCGTCATGCCCATGCCGCCGCCGACCGTCACGTTGAAGCCTTGCAGCTTGCCGTTCTCGATGATGGCGATAAAGCCCAGATCCTGAGAAAACACGTCGACGTCGTTCGTCGGAGGAACGGCCAGCCCGATCTTGAACTTCCGCGGCAAGTACACCGGGCCGTAGATCGGCTCCTGCTCCGCGTTCGTGTCGACGACTTTCTCCCCGTCGAGCCAGATTTCGTGATAAGCGTTCGTCTGAGGCTCCAGATGACGGCTGATGCGCGAAGACCATTCGTACACTTCGGAGTGAACTTCCGATTGATACGGGTTCGGCGTCGCCATCACGTTCCGGTTCACGTCGCCGCAGGCTGCCAGCGTCGTCAGCAGCGAAGCGTTGATTTCCTGGATCGTCTTCTTCATGTTCCATTTGATAATGCCGTGGAGCTGCACCGATTGACGGGTCGTCAACCGAATCGAGCCGTTGGCGTATTGCTGCGCGATCCGGTCCATCATGAGCCATTGCTCCGGCGTCACGACGCCTCCGGGAGCGCGAATCCGGAGCATGAACTGGTAAGCCGGTTCCAGCTTCTGCTTCGCCCTCTCGTTGCGCAAGTCGCGGTCATCCTGCATATAGCTGCCGTGAAACTTCATCAGCCGGTTCTCGTCTTCCGGGATGGAGCCCGTAATCCGATCCTCCAGCGCCTCGGCCAGCACGCCGCGCAAATAGTTGCTGCGAACTTTAATATCTTCAACATCGCTGTGCGGAGCGCTGTTCGGGTTCATCAAGTTATTTTCCGACATTCTGTATTCTCCTCTCGCGATCGTCGGGACCGAATTAATAGACGTCCCTCTGATAACGTTTCTGCTGCTGCAACTGAGCCATGTACTCGCCCGCCGCCTCCGGCGTCATGCCGCCTTCTTGCACGAGTATGTCCAACAACGCCCGGTGAACGTCGTGCGCCATCTTTTTCTCGTCCCCGCACACATAGACGTACGCGCCGTCCTGCAGCCACTGGTAGAGTTCCTTGGCGTTCTCCCGCATTCTGTGCTGCACGTACACCTTCTGGTCCGTATCCCGGGAGAAGGCGACGTCCATGCGCGTCAGTACGCCGTCTTTCAGCCAGCGCTGCCATTCGACCTGGTACAGGAAGTCGGTGGCGAAATGCTGATCTCCATAGAAGAGCCACGATCTCCCCGTTGCTCCGGTCTCCTCGCGCTCGCCCAGGAACGCCCGGAACGGAGCGACGCCGGTGCCCGGTCCGATCATGATGATCGGCGCCTCGGGGTTCTGCGGAAGCTTAAAGTTATCGTTCTGCTGTACGAAAACGGGAAGCGGATCGCCGGCCGCGACTCTCTCGGCCAGATGCACCGAGCAGACGCCTTTGCGGGCGCGGGCGCGGGCTTCGTAACGCACCGAACGAACCGTCACGTGAACTTCTCCCGGATAGGCGCTTGGGCTGCTTGCAATGGAATACAAGCGGGCCGGCAGCTTGCGGAGAACCGTCGTGAACTCGCTGGCCGGTACGCCTTTGAGCGGGTAATCCGTCGCCAAGTCGAGCAAATCCCGGTCGGCGATATAAGCGCGGAGCTCCTGCTCCTTGCCTGCTTGCAGCAGGTCGCCCACTCCGCTGCTTGGCGCCAGCTTGGCGATCTGCTCCAGCAGAGGCTTCGTCAGCACCGTAATCTCGTAATGCTTCCGCAGCGCTTCGCCCAGCGGGAGCTTGTCTCCGTTCTTGCCTACCGCGACTTGCTCTGCGGCAGACCAGCCCATCGCTTCGATCAGCTCGGCGACCAGCTCCGGATCGTTCTCCGGATAGATTCCCAAGCTGTCGCCGGGCTCGTATTGCAGATTGGAGCCTTCCAGGGAAATCTCCAAATGCCTCGTCTCCCGGTCGGAGCCGCGTCCGTTCAAGTTCAAATTCTCGAGAACTTCCGCTTGATAAGGATTCGATCTCGTATATTCGGACTCGACCGCGATACCCGAAGCTGCCGCGGACGGAGCCGCAGCGCCGGCCGCAGCGGCGACTGGCGCGCTAAGAGCGGATACGACCTGTCCAATCCACTGCTCGGCCGCCTCGTCGTAGTCCACGTCGCAATCGACGCGATCTACGAGGCGCTTGCCGCCGAGCTCTTCCAGCCGTTTATCGAAATCTTTGCCCGTCTGGCAGAAAAACTCGTAGGATGTATCGCCCAGCGCCAGCACGGAGAACCCGAGCGACTCCAGCTTCGGCGCTCTCTTGCTGTGCAGGAACTCGTGGAAGGCGAGAGCGCTGTCCGGCGGCTCCCCTTCGCCGTGCGTGCTGACCACGATCAGCAGCTGGCTGACGTTCTTCAGCGTATTCGGCTTGAAATCGTTCATCGAAGCCAGCGTAACCTGCAAGCCTTGCTCTTCCAGCTTCTTCGTCAGCTTTTTCGCCAGCTTGCTGCTGTTGCCCGTCTGCGATCCGAAGAGCACGGTCGCTTCCTTCGGCGCTGCCGGAGCGACAGGCGCGCTAACCGCCTCAACTGCAAGAGCCGCCGGGACGCCAGCCGTCGGAGCGGCCAAGGCGGCTCCGGAGGAATAGGCCGATAAATAACCGCTTAACCAGATTCGCTGCGATTCCGTTAAGCGGGGCAATAACCGATTGAGCAGGTCGGCTTGCTCCTGATCGAAAGGACTGTTCGTTACTTGAAGAACCAACGTTATCCACCTCACGCGCGTATGCTAGTCGTTATTCCTAGTATTCATGTTAACTTAATTTATTTTACTTATTGAACCTAACACAGCCAGCGGGACGGGTCAATTAGAATGATCTTATAGCATTAATCAGATAAGCTAATATGCGCGAAAATACGACAACGTCTCCCCAACAAAAAAACAGGCCGAGTGCTCGGTCAGAGCTGCTCGGCCCGCGTGGACTTGAGATCAGAATTGCTTGTTCCGGATAACGACGGTCTTCGCCGCGGCGTCCCATTGAATGTCGAGTCCGCTCTCGTCGGCGAAGAAGCGAACGGGAATGAACATTCTGCCGTTGATCGAAACCGTCTTCGCGTTCAGCTTCAACGCGGCGCTTGCGCCCGAAACGGTTTTCTTGACGGTATCCTTGCCTTCCGCGATCGCGTAGACGGTTCCGTTTTTGGTGAGAAGCGCCTCTCCCGTCTTCTGGTCGTAGCCGACTTGGTAGCCGAGCGCCTTGCCCACGTCGCGAACTGGCAGCAGCACGGCGCCGGACTTCAATTGCGCCGGCACTTCGGTCGGCACCAGCTTTCCGTCGAGCAGCACCGCTAACCCTTGATTCGCGGGCAGCTTCGCCGGAGCGGCGTACTTCTGAAGGATGCGCACTTTGTTGCCGTGCTCGTCCACGATCGCAAGTCTGCCGTCGGCAAGCGCGACGACGTCGGTCGGACGATTGAACTGCGCGAACGAAGTCACTCCGTTGAAGGAGCCGGGCTCGGTCGGAACGCCTGCGATCGTCGTGACTCGGCCGTCTTTCAGCAGCCGAACGACGTGGTTCAAGCTGTCCGCGATGACGATCGCTCCGTCTTCGGTTACGTCCAGTCCTTCGGGAGAATTGAAGCGAGACTCGGCCGCCGCTCCATCGGCGTAATCTCCCTGAACAAAGTAAGCGTTCGGGCCGTCGTAGCTTCCTCCTCCGGCAACGGTGGACACCTGACCGGCAGCAAAATCGACGTATCTGATTCGCTGGTTGCCGCGATCGCTCACGTATAGATTGTCTTTCGCATCGACCGCGAGTCCGCTAGGTTCGTTGAATTTGGCCGACGAGATCGCTCCGTCCAGGAAATCCCCGGCGTCTTCGACCGCTCCCGGCACGTATTCGATCACTCGGGTCGAAGGCGCGTTCAGCGTCGTTACCGTGCCGTTCGGCGCGATTTTGCGTATCAGGTGGTTCAGCGTATCCGCCACATAGACGTTGCCTTTGCTGTCGACGGCGACGTCGGAAGGGCTAAAGAACTTCGCGTCCGCTCCCTTGCCGTCATCGGAACCGAATATGCCGCTGCCAGCCAGCGTCGTTACCGTTCCGTCAGGCGCGATCTTGCGGATCGCGTGATTGCCGCTGTCCGCCACGTAGACGTTGCCTTTCGCATCGACGGCAAGTCCGGCCGGAGAAGCGAACGCGGCGCGATCGGCCGAATCGTCGTTCAAGCCGCCGATCGGGTTGCCCGCCTCGTCCTCGCCGAGCCAGTAGCCCGCATAGAAAGCCGACCTGTCCGCATCCAGCGTCCTTAAGCCGTGGTTGGACGAATCGGCTACAAGCAATTTCCCGTTCGCAAGCGCAACCGCCGACTTCGGATGATAGAACGTCGCTTCGGCGAGCGCTCCATCGCCATGTCCGACTCCCACTTGTCCCGCCCACGTTCTGACTTCGTATAGCTTGGCTGACTTGGTCCAGCCTGGGGCCGCGGCTCCAGCGGACGAAGCAAAAGACAACACAACGGTGAGCGCTAGCGGCGCAGCCAGAGCTTGTTTGATTAATCTTTTCATTCAATTAGTCTCCTCGTAAAAAATGAATTACACCGAGCCTTCCAATTTGGTGATTTCCAATACAAACGTTTGCTGTTCCAACGTGCTCGGATGTGTAATCGTTACGGTAAATTGATTTAATCCCGGTAACAGGAGAAGCTGATACAGTCCTTCGACAAGCTCTAACGGACCGTTGCTTCCGGTGATTTGAACGAACCGATTGTCGGTTCCAAACCGTACGAGCGTTGAAGAAGCAATCATTGTTACAGATAAGGTATTTCCGTTTATCAAGGACTCGATCGGTTCGGTCAAAAATTCGATCAGCTCGATTTGCGGCACGCTGTAATTTTCTAGGACTAGTTCATACTCCTTCGTCGTGTTTTCGATTGTTGTTTTTAGCTGAAACACGTTAATCCCTGAGATTAATTCGAAATTATAGAAATCTTCGTCCTGGTAGATTGGCTCTCCGTTTTTCAAAATGGAAACCGTGGCTGCCTCCTCCGGTACTAGATACAATTGGACCCACGAAGTAGAAAACTGTGCATAATAGCGATTCAAGTTACCAACTTTTTCAGCATACATGCCATAGCCTTCCTCATAAAACTTCCAACTGCTTACTCCAGTCGGAGTACGTACAAAATCAAACCAATAATGGTGCTCATCCCCGTACCCGGTCAGATTCGTTACGGTAATACTAAGACGCGAAATGTCCGTCTCCAGGTCGATCTCAAACTTGCCGTTGCCAAGATTCCGAACGACAGCCTCGCCCATGGATTCGATGCTTGCTATTTTCAGCTTAGATTCGGCAGTAGTTTCAATCGAAATAGTAGGTAGCTCTTCCCCGATAAAAGCTTCCAATGATGTGTAATCTTCTTCATCGCCTCTTAGGTATTCAATGGCTTGGCCGCTGCCGGTTTGCAACAGGAAAGGCTCGAATTCATCGACTTCACTATGACCGTTAATGAGCCATAGCTCCTTCGAGTAGCTTTTGGTCGTTCCGGAATACAGATCCAAGGTCATGCGCAGGAAGCCCTCTGTCAATTCACTGATCGTTTTCGTTCCGCTCTCCGTCCATGTCACGGTAATAATATGAGGTGGTCCTTGGACCGCAATATCTTCGTACGTCAATTCCGCCTTCGTAATGCCCGGCGCCAAATCCAAACTCAGTTCTAATTCGGGAAATGCATAAGAATCTCCATATTCGTTAAGATCAAGGGCATACTTGTCGATCCCCGTCACTTCCCATTCTAATTCATACTCATGCCAGGGAATTCCAACATCCCATCCGAGTAACCCCTCAGGAGTGTCTCTCTTGATTACTTCCAGCGTATATTCCCGAGTGGCACCCTGACTCTCTCCAGAGGCAGTAGGTTGGTTAGGAGATCCGGGAGCCCAGGTTTGGATGATAATACTATTGCTACCTTTGATCAGAGGAACGTTGTACCCCTCTGTTCCTATTTCCTGGTAAATCGCGTAGCAGTAGTCTGATCCTTCGATAATGTTGCATTCCGATTGGGATCTGTATTTTACAGAAACGACTTGTTCCTCAGTTGTCGTGTTGCGTTTAATTATTGCCTTCTGAACGTGGTCCTTCACCGTGAAGGAATAACTGGTCTGCGAGCCATAGTAGTTGAAATTGTGTTCAACTTCCGAAGATGCAATGCTTTTAAAGAACAAGTCAAACGGAGCAATCGCTGTCGGAGTCGGCGTAGGTGTCGGCGTAGACGTAGGCGTAGGAGTCTGACTTCCGCCCCCACCCCCGCCCGTTGTCGGGGACGGAGAGACGCTTGGCGTTGGAGCCCGATTTTTCAACTCTTCCTCGCGCTTCTTGCTTTCTTCCTCGAAGCGTTTCTTCTCCGCTTCGGCCAGCTTTTTGGCATATTCTTCTTTCGCCTTGTTCTTCTTCTCCTCGAGGGCCTTCTGATTGGCTTCTTCCTGCTTTTTCTTGTCATCAGTCAGCTTTTTCATAATTTCGTCGAGCTGACGCTGCAGATCGGCTTCCTTCTGCTTCTTGGCCGCTTCCAGACGGGCTTCCTCTTTCTGCTTAAGAAGCTCCTGCTTGCGCTTTTCGAGCTCCGTCAAGGCTGGCGGAGGCGTGTTGGCGAGATCGATTTTGTTCTTAAGCATCGGATTCGCTTCGTCGATCAGTTTTTGCAGCTCGGCTTGAGCGATTCTTTGAGATTTCAAAGCCTCTTGCAGCACGTTGGCGACAAGGTTGTTCAAATTTGGGGTAATTCGTTTCAAATCGTCGAGCGTGTTCAATCCGATAGCAGGATCGGTCCGACCGTCCTCGAGCTCTTTCTTTTTCTTCTGGATGAACTCCTCATTCTCTTGATCGATCGCGTTTTTGGATTGGAGAATCGCCGCGATAATCGCCGGAGAAGCGTTGTTCAAGAAAGAAGACAGATCTGCCGGAATGACTTCATCCGGGAATTCGTCCGTTTGATTCCGATCGTCGATCGTGATTTGTTGGCCTGGAAAAACGAGAAAGTTGGGAGGCGTCGCATTCGTCCGCTTGTTCGTAGGAACGATCTGACCAACGCCCGACGCGATTATGAATTTGGTGTCTCCCGTCACGGGATTAACGGAGGCAAGCAGATTCGTTCCCCGCACGCCCATGATAGCGGTCGGAGTTTCCAGCGTGAACTCGTCGTTCGCGCTCTTGATCGACTTGACCGTCGACCAGACCGAACCGTTCTGCACGCTGACTTTCGTCACCGTGTTTTTGCCTTCCTTAAGCTTGGAGAACGTCAGGGTCGTATTGGCGGACACCGCCATCTGGTCGTCTTCCGACGAGCCGTTGGCGAACTGGAGCACCGCGGAACCTCCCGCTCCAACCGTCAGAATGTCCCCTTCGTTCAGGCTCATTTTGGCGAACGCCGTAAATTCTTTCGAGCCCCCGGACTTCTTTACTTTTACCGTGCCCTTAAGCTCCTTGACGACGGCGACCCGGGACGATGCCGCGGAGGCCTCTTGGGCCAACACGCCGAGCAAAGGCAATGCCACCAACAGCAAGCCAAGCGCATAAGCGACTAATTTCTTCATTTGAATTGCTCCTCTCCCGTTTGTTCAGTTTTTGTTAAGTTGCAAATCCTATAATGATGTATAAGGCCGTTAGCGACCTTTACTTCTCGTCCTTCAGTCCAAGCAGTTCATAGACCCGAATCGGATGAGACTTGCCCTTAAACATCCGGTCTTCGCCTTCATCGAACAGGAACCAGCGTTTCGTCTGCTCGTAGACTTGCTCGGAGACGTGGACTTGTCCCTTCTTCGTCTGCGATTCGATTCTCGCCGCGATGTTGACGTTGTCGCCGATCGCCGTATAGTCGACCCTCAGATAAGAGCCGATATTGCCTACGACGACGTTACCGGTATGAATGCCGATTCCGACGTTGACTTCGCACTCGTATTTCTCCATGATCTGTTCGCGAATTTGCTTCATGCCTTGCTGAATTTCGTACGCCGTCTGAACGGCCATGCGTTCATGCTCCGCCACGTCGAGGGGCGCGTTGAACAAGATCATCGCGGCATCGCCGATAAACTTATCGATCGTCCCCGAATTGCGCAGCGTCGTCTCCGTAATCATGTTGAACATCGTATTCAGCGTATCGACGAGTTCGGCAGGCGCCAGCTTCTCGGACAGCGGCGTGAATCCGCGAATATCGAGGAACAGTATCGTGATGTGCTTCAAATCCCCGCCCAGCTTGATCTCGATGTCCTGGGCCACGATCTGCTTGACGAGATCCGGAGAAATGTAGCGTCCGAACTGCCGGGTGACGAAGCTTTTTTGCGTGCTGTCCATATAAGACTTAAGAGAAACGTTCGCCAAGTAAGCGAGCAGCATGGCAAGCAGGCCCAGGACGACGTTCGCGTGCAGCGCGGCTGTCTGATAGAGCGCGTACTGTCCGTACAATACGGCTGCTAATACGGTCAAGAACAATAGAATAGAATATATATTTTTCAATCTCCATGGCAGATAGATAAATAGAAGAAACAGAATAAGCGCTAACGTCAGCTCCGCCCAGTTCGGTATGTAAGAGACCTCCGAGCCTTTCAGCAGCTGATTGACAATATTTCCGTGCGCGTACATAAGCTTGAAGTTTTTCTCGATCGGAGATGCGCCCGTATCCTGTCCTCCGTCCCCGGTTAAACCGACCGCCGTAAACCCTACGATGACGATGGAATCCTTGAACAGATCGGGAGGCAGCTCGCCGTTCAGCACGTCTATGAAAGACACCGTGAGAAAATCGTCGGTCGACAGATGATAATCGATCGTCATCGTGTTCTTCGCGACCGGTTCTCCAAATTTCTTCGGATCGGTAAGATCCGCGTACCCGCTCAGATCCGCCCCTGCCATCTCCGCGGCTTTCCAGGCCAGGGAAGGAACGATCTCCCCTTCGGGTCCCTTAATGTTGAGCCAGGTTTGGCGGATGACGCCGTCCTTGGTCACTACGCGATTAATGTGGGCCAATTGGACAAGCTCGGCAAACCGCTCATAAGGCTTAACAATTCCTTGCGCCTGAATATATTCGTCGCGTCTGACGACGGAAGTGCTGAAATGGTCGCCCATAATTCCCGTTACGGGTAAAATGACGTTCGAATAGGAAGCCAGCGCCTCTGCGAACGCCATATCACCGTCCGGATTATCGCTTGCCTCGCCGAATATAATATCGAACGCGATCGCCTTCGGCTCGTTCCCTTCCTGGTTCAAATTCGCCAGGAACGGAGCGTATACCGCCCGATCCCAAGGAAATCTGCCCAGCTCCGCGAGCGACGCATCGTCGATCGCGACCATCACGATACTCGGATCCGGCCGATGGTCCGCCGCAGCCTTCATATCGTAATCAAACAGCAAAATATCGATTTTCTGCAAAGCTCCCGATTGATGGATGAGAATTAATCCGAGCAGAAGAACGACATTAAGCGCGATCGCTATTCTTTTAATTTTCCCTTTCAAACTCCACCCCGCCCGCCTATGTAAAAGATACCAGTTTGCCTCTATTATACCTTAGGTAAAAGGCTTTATGTTGCTTTTTGTCTAAAAAGTGACTTTCATGACGCCAGTCATAGATTGCATGACAAAGAGAGCTCTCATCTGGGTCCGTGGTCCCAGTCAAGAGCTCTCTGCGCGCTTCAGTTATTACATATTAAACGGTGAGTCCGCGATTTTGATCGAATCCGTCGGGCATCCGTCGGATGCATCTTGCAGATCGTCGTAAAGATCTTCCGGAATTGCGGTGTTTCCGTGGTTGCCATCGTTGGCGTAGATCACCTCGGCAAGGCCTTCATCGTCGTAATCGTAAATGTCCGGCGCCGTCGCTCCGCAAGCGCCGCAAGCGATGCATGTGTCTTTGTCTACGTAGGTAAACTTAGCCATGTGATAACCTCCTATTTTCAATCAGTGTTGCGTACGAAAGTAGTCCCGCTAATGTTCAATATAATACAAAACCTGGCCAAGATCAAACGAAAATACAGATTGTCTCGCCCGGAGTTCCGCTTTATCCCGGCCTTGCTCAATCGTCGGAACGTTCCCGCAAAAAATCTTTTTGCAGGGATGTCCCCCTCAGCTTCTTATTGCGAATAAGCGTCGACGGATCGTCTCCCAGCATTCCCGCGGTGAGCACCGCTCCCTCGCCGAATTTGTCTCTGAGCGTATCCATGGCGGTCAGCAACCTCATCTTCTTGGGCTCCTCCTCGTAAGTGAACAGATCGAGCTGGAGCGGCGTATCCTTTTTCGGAGACAAGCTTTGCAGCGTAATTCCGAGCAGCCTGACCGGCTTGCCCTCCTTCCAATGCGCGTCCATCAGCTTGCAGGCCAACTCGTATACGTCGCCGGCCGTCTCCGTCGGCACGGTCAGCGTAAGCGAACGCGTAATCGTACGCATATCCGGGTCCCGAATCGTAATCTGCACGGTCTGGCACACCATCCGCTGACGCCGGAGCCTCCGGGTCGTCTGATCCGCCAGATTAAGCAGCACTCTGCGATACTGGTCGCGCTCGGTCAGATCCGCCGGAAGCGTCGTCGTATGGCCGATCGACTTGGGCGCTTCGTGAAGCGGCTGGACCGGCGACTCGTCGAGGCCGTTAGCCGCGTTTTTCATCCATGTGCCGTATACGCCGAATCGGTCCACCAGCATCTTCTCGTCGGCGCCGGCGAGCTCCCCGATCGTGCGAATGTTGAGCTTCAATAGTTTATCCGCCGTGCGGGAGCCGACGCCGTACAGCGTCTGACAAGGTCTATTCCACAGGAGCGACGGCATATCGCGCCTCCGCAAGATCGTTATCGCGCTGGGCTTGCGCATATCGGATGCCATCTTGGCCAGCAGCTTGTTCGGGGCTATCCCGATTGAGCAAGGGAGAGAAAGCTCCCCCTGCACTCTCCGGGCGATCGTCTCGGCAATTTCCATCGGCGTGCCGAATTGCGAGCTGCCGGTAATGTCCAAGAAGCATTCGTCGATCGATACGGCCTCCACCAGGGGCGTAAAACTGCCCGCGATGCGCATGAAGCCGCGGCTGTATTTCCGGTATAGATCGAAATCCGGAGAGATGACCATCAGGTCCGGGCAGGCGCTGAGCGCCTGCCGAACGGTCATTCCCGTCCGAACGCCCCGCGCCCGGGCTTCGTAGGAACTGGTGACGACGATCCCTTTGCGCAGCTCGACGCTGCCGGCGACCGCGGTCGGTTTTCCTCTGTAAAGACTCGGCTCTTCGGCGGCATGAACAGAGCAGTAAAACGCGTTCATGTCGATATGCAGAATGATCCGCCCCTTGCCCTCGTTTGCGCTCACATCCATCCCTCCTGTCCGTTTCCTTATTATACAAAGGATCCGAACATGGCCGCAACGAACCGCGCTCTCTACATTTAATGCCAACCATGGTATAATAGTTTCACCTGTTTTTACTTTTAAGGAGGCTTTCCGGTAACGCATGTCTACTCCACTTTGTATTTTCGATACGACTTTGCGCGACGGCACGCAAGGCGAAGGGATCAGCCTAACCGCCGAGGACAAGGTAAAAATCGCCCTGAAGCTCGACGCACTGGGCGTCCATTATATCGAAGGCGGCAACCCCGGCAGCAACAGCAAGGATATCGAGTTTTTTCGTCGCGTCCGCGAGTTGAAGCTGCAAGCAAAGTTAACGGCATTCGGCAGCACCCGCAGGAAGCTCAGCTCTTGCGAGCAGGACGTCAACTTGAAGCATCTGACGGAATCCGGGGCGCAGGCGGCGACGCTGGTCGGCAAGACGTGGGACTTCCACGTTCACACCGCCCTGCAGACGACGCTGGAAGAAAACCTGGCGATGATCTACGAATCGCTCGCTTACGTGAAGCGCAGCGGGATGGAAGCGCTGTTCGACGCCGAGCACTTCTTCGACGGCTACAAGGCGAATCCGGATTACGCCTTGTCCGCCCTGGCCAAGGCCAAAGAAGCCGGAGCAGCCTGGATCGTCCTCTGCGATACGAACGGAGGCACTCTGCCGAACGAGATCCGCGAGATCGTCTCCCGGGTCGCGTCGGTTATCGACGCTCCTATCGGCATCCATACGCATAACGATTGCGAGCTTGCCGTAGCGAATACGCTGGCGGCGATTACGGCCGGCGCGCGCCAAATTCAAGGAACGATCAACGGATACGGCGAACGCTGCGGCAACGCCAACCTCTGCTCGATCATCCCGACCTTGCAGCTTAAGATGGGCTATGAATGCGTCAGCGACGAGCAGCTTAAGTCGCTTACCGGAGTAGCGCGGTACGTGAGCGAGATCGCCAACGTCATCATGCCGGTTAATCAACCGTACGTCGGCAACGCGGCATTCGCGCACAAGGGCGGAATCCACGTCTCCGCGATCATGAAGGACTCGAAAACGTACGAGCATATCCAGCCCCACCTCGTCGGCAACAAGCAGCGGGTTCTCGTGTCCGAGCTTGCGGGCCAGAGCAACATTTTGTCCAAAGCTCAGGAACTGGGACTCGACGTCAATCCGGAAGGCATGAAGTCCCGCGACGTCATCGACCGGATCAAGGAGCTGGAGCATCAAGGCTACCAATTCGAAGGAGCGGACGCCTCCCTCGAACTGCTGCTCAGAGACGCCTACGGCGATGCCGTGCAAATTTTCTCCGTCGATTCTTTCAAGATCACGGTCGGGAGAAATGCAGGCCAAATGACGACCGAGGCGGTCGTAAAAGTCAATGTAGCCGGAGAGCAAGTGTATACGGTAGCGGAGGGCAACGGTCCGGTCAATGCGCTCGACAATGCGCTTCGCAAAGCGCTCGTGCAGTTTTATCCGGGTATCCGCGACATTCACCTGTCCGATTACAAGGTGCGCGTACTGGACGAGAAAGACGCCACGGCGGCGAAGGTTCGCGTGCTTATCGAGTCCACGAACTTCAAGGATACATGGAGTACGGTAGGCGTGTCCTCCAACGTGATCGAGGCCAGCTGGGAAGCGCTTGTCGACAGTATCCGCTACGCCCTGATCGGCATGGACAAGGATTCCGTCGCCGCCTCCGAGCTGGTACAGACGAACGGACTGGTCAATCATTGACGAGAGAGGCTTCGGCCTCTCTTTTTGCTTTTGCCGGGACAAGTCGCTATTTCTCGCAGTAACCTCATTGAGCCTTCCATGATTCTTTTCCCCGGAAGCGTGACGATCCATTCCGAGCTACAAACCTCTCTTCACTCCTTCACACAGAAGGCGAATAGAACACCTCAGCATGCATATGCCGAATTCTGTGCCAGTCTCCAGGATTCGTCGTGTCTGGTGTGCGATGTTCAAGAATCGCCTGATAGAGGGCTGTTTTTTCTTCCAAGTGGGCAACGTGTCGTTTGGCTTCTTCAAGCTTGGCTAGCGCCGTCTTCTTATGCTCCTTCATGAGTGCGCTTCGTTGCGGCAGGGTTGATTCTCCTTTGAGGCAGAGGTCGATATACGTTTTAATTGCCTCAACCGGCATTCCGGATTGTTTAAGGCATTTGACGCCATGCAGCCAATTAATCGATTCTTCATCGAACATCCTGGTATTATTATGATTGCGCTGTACGCTGGGCACCAATCCTTTGTCCGTGTAAAAACGCACGGCGTGCTCGGTGAGTCCCGTGATCAAGGCTGCTTCTTTAACTGTATGCATGAGTATCCTCCCTTAAAAAAGAGATCTAAAGACGGCTTGCCTTCGTGTTACACGAAGGAAGTAAGCTAATTATAGTGCAAATCAGCCATAAGCGAAATCCCCGATGCGGTACGTATATGAGGATTACAAAGGCTGTTTGCCGATATCATTTGAACAATGGGAGGAATTACCATGCAAACTGTAACATTGAACAACGGTGTGAAAATGCCCATCATCGGCTTCGGTGTTTATCAAATTCCCGATGCAGATGAATGCGAGCATGCGGTATATGAAGCGCTGATGGCAGGTTACCGCCTGATCGATACCGCAGCCGGTTACTTGAACGAAGAAGCGGTCGGGCGTGCAATAAAACGCAGCGGCCTATCGCGCGAAGAACTGTTCATCACGACTAAGCTTTGGATTCAGGACGCCGGCTACGAAAGTGCCAAGCTGGCATTCTCCAAGTCACTGAAGAAGTTACAGCTCGACTATCTCGATCTGTACCTGATTCACCAGCCTTTCGGCGATTATTACGGCGCTTGGCGTGCGATGGAGGAACTGTACCGCGAAGGCAGAATCAAGGCAATTGGTGTCAGCAATTTCCTGCCGGACCGTCTGATGGACCTCATTGTGCATAACGAAATTGTGCCCGCCGTCAACCAGGTAGAAACGCACCCTTTCTACCAGCAGATTGAGAGCGCGGCTTTTATGAAAGAGCAGGGTGTGCAGCATCAGTCGTGGGCGCCGTTCGCTGAAGGATTGGGCAATATGTTCAGTAACGAAGTGCTTGATGCGATCGGCAAGAAATATAGCAAATCTGTCGCTCAAGTCATCCTGCGTTGGCTTGTTCAGCGGAATATCGTTGTTATTCCAAAATCGGTGCGTAAGGAGCGGATCATCGAAAATATAGACATTTTCGATTTTGAGTTGAGTCCGGAGGATATGAAACTAATTTCTGATCTTGATACGGGGAAAACTCATTTCTTATCCTACCATGATCCGAAGTTCGCCAAGATGTTGGGCACCTTGAGAGTCGATCTTTAGCCTTAGTCAAACCGAAAACGTTATTGCAGAATGCATCGCATACAAAAGGGATTCCCGCTTCCCGATCGGCTTGTTCGATCTTCGCGGAAATCCCTTTGCGCGCTTGCATCCCCTGAAACGCTCTCAACCTGTCCGCATGGCCCGCCTAGGACACGAGCACATCCTTAAGCAGCTTATCCCATTCCTTGCGGTCGATAATGCCTTCGATCCGGTGGCGTATGACGCCGTCCCTGTCGATAATAAAGCTGACCGGATACCCCGTTATTTTGTACAGATCTCCGGCCACTCCTTCCGCGTCGGTCAAGACGGGAAACACGAAGCCCTGCTCCTTCACGAAGTCTTTGGCCGCTCTTACCCGATCGTAATTGGTCGCGTTAATCGCGTACAGATCCAATTGCGCCTGATGGTCTTCATAAATTTCCTTCAGATCCGGCGCTTCCACTTCGCAAGGACCGCACCAAGCCGCCCAGAAGTTGATGATCAGCGCCTTATCCCGCTTGCCCCCTACGCTGTAGGAGCCCGTTCCGTCCAGCTCGTTCAAGCTGAATTCCGGCGCGAAGTGATTCGCCTTCGGCGCGGGCTTGGCGGGAATGTCGCCGAGCGCCCGACCCGACGCTTCCGCGGGCTGGCCCGAGGAGGCGCTCTTGCCGCTTCCGTCCCATATCCAAACGCCGGCTACGGCGATAACCGCTATGAGCAAAATAACCAGATTTCTCTTCAAGGATCTCACTCTTTCAAGTTAAGATGTTTCCTCTATCTTACCCCATTTCCCAATCCCATTCCATGCGGTACCCGTGTCGGATTCATGAACTTAAGCAGTCGGAAGGTTGCGCGCGGCGCATACCGTCCCGGCCCCCAGGGAAACTTAAAGGGCATCTGCGGCCATCGCGACAAGCCGACTTAAGGAGGTGCAGAAGTGTCCGCGACCACGAAATCCCGACGCAAGCTGTCCGTCACGTTCACAAGCGACCTCGACGCCGAAGACGATCGCCCAGCGACCTCATCGACATCAGCCAAGCCCGACCGTCCCAAGAGTAAATCGCTGGAGTACGTCGCCCTGTCCACCGTCCCCCTTGTGCTCGTGCTCGGCAATTCTATGCTCGTCCCGATTCTGCCGACGCTTCGCCAAGAGCTCGGCATCTCCCAATTCCAGACCAGCTTGGTCATCAGTTTGTTTTCCTTCGCGGCGGCGCTCATTATTCCAGTCGCCGGCTATTTGTCCGATCGATTCAGCCGCAAAGCCGTCATCGTTCCTTCTCTTATCGTTTACGGAAGCGCCGGCGTGCTGGCGGGCTTCGGAGCGATCTGGGATTCTTACGGCGTGCTCATCGCCGCCAGAGCGCTTCAAGGCATCGGCGCCGCCGGCACCGCGCCCATCGCCATGGCGCTCGTAGGCGACTTGTACAAGGACGGCGAGGAAAGCCGGGCGCTCGGACTAATTGAAGCCTCTAACGGAACAGGGAAAGTGGTCAGCCCCATTCTCGGTTCTCTGCTTGCGCTCATCGTCTGGTATGCCGCCTTTTTCGCGTTTCCCGTCTTCTGCCTCCTCTCCCTGCTCGGCGTTCTTTTTCTGATCAAGGAACCGAAGCGGCAGAACGAACCGAAACCGATCTCCCAGTACCTCCGCTCCGTCCGACAGATTTTCGCCGACCGAGGCCGCTGGCTGATTTCTTCCTTTTTCGCGGGATCGCTTGCGCTGTTTATTTTGTTCGGGGTGCTTTTTTTCTTGTCGGACATTCTGGAGAAGCCTCCCTATTCGATCGAGGGCGTTCGCAAAGGACTCGTTCTCGCTATCCCCCTGTTCGGAATGGTGACGACCGCCTACGCGACGGGCGCCGTCATTCGCAAGAACGGCGTGCTCATCCGTCTGTTGATGAATATAGGACTCGCCATGATGACGGCCTCCTTGGCGCTGGCCATCTGGTTCAATGCGAATCTGTATGTGTTCATCGGGCTGCTCACCGTCAGCAGCATCGGCACCGGACTGCTTCTTCCTTGCCTGAATACGATGATTACGGGGGCGGTGGACAAAGCGGAGCGAGGCATGATCACATCGCTTTACAGCAGCTTGCGGTTTTTCGGAGTCGCCGTCGGTCCCCCGCTGTTCGGCTGGTTGATGGCCAAGTCGCACACGATCGTGTTCGTCACGGTATCTGCGCTGGCTCTGGCCGCGCTGGCGCTCGTCTTCTTCCTGGTCAAACCCGGCAAGCAGGTGCAATGAACGGGGATTGCCACTTCCGCCATGATCGCTCATACTCGATGGTGGAGGGGAAGACGAATGAAAGCCAGAATAGACGTCGGGTTAGAAAATGAACTCGTGCATACGGCGCGCAGCCGCCTGCCCTTCGAATCGTGCGGAGTGATCTTGGGGACGGTAACGGGCGGGGTTATCGAAGCAAGCGGGTTTCGTCTCATTCGCAACGCTGCGGGCCGTCCGGCAACGCAGTTTTCTTTTCACCCCAAGGATTGGATCGAAATCTTCTTCGAAGTGCAAAAAAACCAACGCGAAATCGTCGGTTTGTTTCACAGCCATCCGTCCGGAACGGTCGTCCCCAGCGAGAGCGATCTCGCAGGATTCGTTCCTTGGATGACGTATTGGATTGTCGGGCTGACCGAGGCCGGTCATGAGATCGGAGTGTACGCGCCGAAACCGGAAACTCGCTGGAGCCGACTCCCCCTCGAGATCGTCAGTGACGGCTCAAGTAGGCGTACAGCTCCCCCAGCGTCATCACTTGCCGATCCAGAATCTGTTTGAGAAACTTGAAGTAAAGCTTGGCGGTCATCATCGAATCGTGCAGCGCATGGTGCCGCTCCGTCACCTCGACGCCGTACCGGTCCAGCACTTCGTCCAGCCCGTAATGGATCGCCTTCGGCTCCAGCCATTTGGCGATCATCATCGTATCGAGAATCCGGTGCGTCAGGTTGACTTTCGACGTCCGCCAGAGCGCGCTGTTAAGAAACTGCTTGTCGTGACCGCTGCCGTGCGCGATGAGCACCCTTTTGCCAATAAAGTCCATAAAGTCGTGCAGCACCTGCATCAAATCCGGAGCGTTCTCCGCCATCTCGTTCGTGATTCCGGTCAGCTCCGTAATGTGACGCGGAATTTTGCGCTTCGGATTGACCAACTGATAGAACGGTTCGGTTTCCTCGAAGCTTCCTCCGCGAATAATGACTCCGCCGATCGACAAGATTTCATCGCCGTTGTATGGGTAGAATCCGGTCGTCTCCAAGTCGAACACGACCGCATCCATTTCGGACAGCTGCATTTCGAGCGCGCTTTCCTTGCGTTGCTCCCTGGACATCGAGCGGATGAAGGCCATCTGCTGCGCGTTGGCCGAACCGAACATCGACGCGATCGCCGGAGTCAGTCCGCCCATCTTGTACAGGTTCCACATTCGTCCTCTCGAATTCGTATCCTTGGGATCTTTCACCGCTTTCACCTCCCGCCAAACCGGTACTGCAGCTCCTTCTGCACCTTGCGCTGAATTTTGTTGCCCGTCTTCAGCGCCTTCTTCAGAGGAGCGATCATCTCCTTGGTCAGCTTGCTCGCCGGAAGCTTGCCCGTGCCGACCAGGTGCCCGTCCTCGACGGCCACCGACGTGAACATTCTCAACTTCAAGAACAGACCGAAAGCTTCCTTGGCCTCCATCGCCTCTTCCATGTCCAGCAGGTCTTCTTCCCGAAGCGCGTCGATTCGCCGCAAGGTGCTCGTCTCGCGAATGCCGGCGCGCATGGCCAGCAGCCGGAAGGCGTTCACCATCGGAATATAGGCTCCGTATTTAATGTCCAGGCTTCCCGCGTTTTCCCCGTATCTCTCCGTCAGCAATTGACCGAATACGCCGATCAGAACTTTGTGCCGCAGCGTATTCTCGAGCATTCTGCGTTCGATCACCGGATGACCGAGCAGATCGCCGAAATAGCGGCTGCGCAGCCGATCCGCCAAGCTCGCGTCTCCCCATATCGTCCGCGCGTCGGCCGCGATGAGCAAGTAACGAACATTCTCCCAGCTTGGCTCGGCGAACCAGCTCGCAATTCTCGCCGCCCATTCCGTCAGAGACATGCACCATGCCGGATTGGATGCGATCACGTTGCCTTCGCAAGGGGGATAGCCGATCGCGATCAGATGCTCGACCGCCGTTTCGGCCAATTTCAGAAAATAAATCCGGTTGCGTTCCTCTTCCGCCTCGTTTGTCGCATCCGCGTACACAAGGCCGCTGTCCTGATCGCTATGCATCGTCTGCTCGAACCGACCGCCGCTGCCATAAAGCATATACGCATAAGGCACGGGAGGAGCGCCAAGCCCCGACCGTGCCAAATCGTTTTCCGCCAGCATAAGCACTCGGGCAATCAACGCATCGTGAAGTTCGTTCAGCGTTACGATCGCCTCGTCGGAGGGAGAGGAAGCCAGCTCATCCTCGAGCAGACGCTGCTCCCTCTCCCTTGCCGACTTCAGTTGGTCGAGATTGTCGGCGCAGGCGATGTCTAGCCACCGCTTTTCCCCGATGGGATTGTGCATGCGGTCTATACCCTCCTGTGATTGCGCCGGCGGACAATCTGTCAAAGTTATACGGACGTAGTACCGGCTTTTTTCAATTGCTCCGGATAACCGTAGTTGCCGTGTTCGCTCAAGTCCAGACCGATGATTTCTTGCTCTTCCGTGACGCGGAAGCCGATCACTTGCTTCACAACCCACAGAACGATGAAGCATGCCACGAACGCGAATCCGCCAGCCACGACTACCGACTCGAATTGAACCCACAATTGCTTCCAGCCGCCGCCTGCGAACAGGCCCGCTTGGCCTACGCCGACTTTGGCAGCCAATTCTTCCGTTGCAAACAATCCATTCGCCAAAGTTCCCCAAATCCCTGCCGCGCCGTGCACGGACAACGCGTAGATCGGATCGTCGATTTTCATTTTCTCGAAGAATTTGGCGCTGAAGAAGACGAGTACGCCGGCCACGAGACCGATGACGACCGCAGCCCAAGGATCTACGAATGCGCAGGACGCCGTGATCGCGACCAGACCGGCCAATGCGCCGTTCAGCATAGCCGTAATGTCGGCTTTGCCGTTTACGAGCCAGGAGATCAGCAGCGCCGCTACAGCGCCCGCAGCTGCGCCGAGCTGCGTGTTAAACGCTACGAAGCCGAAGAAGCCGTCGCCGATCGCTACCGTGCTGCCTGCGTTGAATCCGAACCAGCCTACCCACAAGATAAGAACGGACAGGGCTGTAAACACCTGGTTGTGACCGAGAATTTCGTTCGCGGAACCGTCTTTGTTAAATCTGCCGATACGAGGTTTCAGCAAGATGGTAGCCGCGAGAGCACCGATAGCACCCGTCAAGTGAACGACGGTCGAGCCCGCGAAGTCTTGCGCTCCGTCTTCCGCTAGCCAGCCGCCGCCCCAGATCCAGTGAGCGACTACCGGGTAGATCACCGAAACGAAGAACAAGGTGAAGATCAGATAAGAGGACAATTTCGCTCTCTCCGCGAATCCGCCCCATGCGATCGACAGCGATACGGCCGCGAACGCGAGCTGGAAGACGAAGAAGATCGATTCCGGCAAGCTGCCGTCCGTTACCCCGTTAGCCGGGCTAAAGAAGAAGTTGCCGATTCCGATGAACTTGTTCAGCGTCTCCGAAGCGTCTCCGCCGAACGCGATACCATAACCTACGGCCCAGTACACCAAGGACGCGAGACCTACCGTGAAAATCGTCTTGCCCGCAACGTGGCCGGCGTTCTTCATGCGAGTCGAGCCCGCTTCCAGAAGAATAAAACCGCCTTGCATGAGCAGAACCAGAATGGCCGAAAGCATGACCCACAATGCATCGAGTCCCATGTTCAATTGCGATGGCGACGGATCTTCCGCAAACGCGACTGTCGGAAACAGCATCAGAAGCGCACCTAACGACACCAAACTTTTCTTCAACACAACGACCACTCCCTACGTGTGATGTTTCTTAACATATCAAGAAAGGCATAGTGTCATTATAGGTTGATCTTCCCGATTTGACAATACGATTTTCATAAAAAAGTTGATTATAATCGCCAAAAATCTAACATTCATGTCCTTTTGGACTTTCAATGTTAGGTTTTTAGGTTTATTTTTACAAAATAAGGGATTTTATAAGGGTGAGGAAGTCATTTAGACTCACTTCTTTCTAACTACTTATAACATAATACAACTTTTGCGTTAGTTAATATGCCGCAGAGGTGGATCGGTTGATTTATCCGCTGCCTACAGACTCCCCACGGCTCAGGCAACATAAGATGAAGTTATATTCACAAGACTGCCATAACATTGCGAATAAGGAGTGAACAGGTCAAGCATCACGTTTGACTGTATGGTTAAGGATTCTGTATGATGGACAAAAGCGGAATTGTTGAACTACCTTACAAAGGAAGGGGATAACGATGCGTAAAGATCAGCCACCCGCACAACGCCTTTACCGGATCGGAGAGCTTTCCTCTTTGGCCGGAATCAGCCCGCGGACGATCGACTATTACACCGGCTTAGGCTTGCTGCTGCCGGCCAAACGGTCTTCCGGGAATTACCGCTTATACGACGACGAAACTTTAAGCCGGCTGCGCCGTATTGAACAATTAAAGGCGCAGAAGTTCTCCCTGGAAGAGATTCGGGAACAATTCGCTCCGCACAACCGAGTTGCGGCGGACGAAGCCGTGAACCGCAAGCTTGCGGACCTTCAGGTCCATCTCGCCCAGCTCGAGCGGGAAGTTAAAGAGCTGGAGCCCGTACTCGAGCAATTAAAGCCGAGACAGGCCAAGAAGCTTTACCGGGCGCTTACTCCGCAAACCGCAGCCTGTGTTGAGGCTCTTCTTCTTCTTTTGGGGAAAAGTAACTTCATGTGAACAAGTTACCCTAATGGAGGTCGAACATCATGTTCTTTCACCCGATGGATTTTCTGATCATTATCGCTTTTCTGTTGTCGCTGTGGGCCCAGTTCAGGGTCAAAGGAACTTTTACCCGTTGGGCCCAGGTTAGAGCCGCAAGCGGATTGACCGGCTACGAAGCCGCCAGGCGCATGCTGGATCGCAACGGCTTGCACGACGTTCCCGTCGAACCGGTGCCGGGAACGCTGTCCGACCACTACGACCCGATCGCTCGCGTCGTGCGGCTATCCGAGCCCGTATACTATGAACGCTCGATCGCCGCGATTTCCGTCGCGTGCCACGAAGTCGGACACGCGATCCAGCATCAGCAGTCCTATCCGATGCTCATGATCCGCCACCGGATGTTCCCGGTCGTTCGCTTTGCATCCGGCATAGCGCCGTTCCTGCTCATCGCCGGCTTCCTGTTTAGCTCACTGAACCTCATCGGGTTCGGGATCATCTTCTTCTCGGCAGCGGTCGCCTTCCAGCTCGTCACCTTGCCAGTCGAGTTCAACGCAAGCTCAAGAGCCCGAGATCTGATGGTCGCGGAAGGGTTCATCCACCGGGACGAAGAGCGCGGAGTCGCCAAAGTGCTCAACGCCGCCGCGCTGACGTATGTCGCCGCCGCATTGATCTCGTTGCTGCAGCTTGTCAAATATATCTTGATCTTCACGAGCAGCAACCGGGAGTAAGAAACCTATTTTCACATACGACAAAGGGCAGCCAACGGATCTTTCGCGGATCCGGGCTGCCCTTTTCTAGATCAAAGGGACCTGTATTCGTTGTTGAAGAAATCGATCAAGAACGAGTGAAAGATCTGCACGACGAGAGGAAGCTTCTCCGAAGATCTATGGATCAGGCCGATCGTCCGCATCACCTGAGGCTCGCTGATTTTCACTACGGCAGGCATCATCGAGCTCGTCTCGTACATCGCCATCTCCGGCAGCAAGCTTACGCCCATGCCGGCCGCAACCAGCCCTCTTATCGTTCCGGACTCCTCGCCCTCGAAGCCGATCTTAGGCGTGAAGCCAGCCTCCTTGCACGCATCCCAGACGATCGGACGCAGCGAGTAGCCGTTGCCGAACAGCACGAACGTCTCGTCCTTTAACTCGCTCAAATTAATAGACTCTTTATTCGCCAGAGGATGGCTGGTCGGAAGAATGGCAAACAAGCTTTCCGTCAGCACGACTTCCCCCGTCACCTGCTCGTTGTTTTCCGGAAACGGAGAAATAAAGGCAAGATCGACCTCAGCGTCCACTACGTCCCGAATCAAAGAAGGATACATGCCTTGCCGAAAACGAAACTTGACGTTCGGATGAATTTTGCGGAAGGCGGCCACGACTTGCGGCACGAGGTGAATGCCCAAGCTGTGCGGAAAACCGAGTCGAATTTCCCCCACTTCGGGATCGAGAAATTCATGGATTTCCATGACGGCACGGTCGAGATCGCCGAGAATCGCTTCGGCTCTGCGAAGGAACAGCTGGCCGACCGGAGTAAGCTGCACGTTGCGTCCGCGCTGCATGAACAACCGTATGCCCAGCTCCTCCTCCAGACGGTGAATCTGCCTGCTGACCGCCGACTGCGCCACGTGAAGCTCCTCGGCCGCTTTCGTCACATGCTGCAGGCGAGCGACCTGCACGAAATATTCCAATTGCCTCAGTTCCACGCGACCACCCCTTCTCCGCAACATCAATGCTTCCAATGATTGGACAATGGCATTCCATAACGATTATAATGATTACGGCAAACCTTATCAATGAAGGAGGATTTCGTCCAATGTCCCAAGAACGTTCCGTTTCTTTCAAAGGCAATCCGATTACGCTTGTCGGTCCCGAACTGAAAGCCGGAGATTCCGCTCCCGACTTCTCGTTGAACAAAAACCTGCTCGAAGCTTCGTCTCTGAAAGATTTCGCAGGCAAAGTCAAGCTCATCAGCGTCGTGCCTTCTATCGACACCGGCGTATGCGACGCGCAGACGCGCCGCTTCAACGAAGAAGCCTCCAAGTTGGGCGAGAACGTCGCCATCCTGACCGTGAGCGCGGATCTGCCGTTCGCTCAAGCGCGCTGGTGCGCGGCGGCCGGGGTAGATCGCGTCTTCCTCTTGTCCGATTATAAGGACAACAGCTTCGGCAAAGCTTACGGCGTATTCATCAAAGAATTCCATCTGGACATGCGCGCCATCTTCGTTCTCGATGCGAACGACCGCATTACTTACGTCGAGGTGTTGAACGAAATGACCGAGCACCCGAACTACGAAGCGGCGATCGAAGCCGTCAAGAAGCTTCTCTAATTCACAAACCCGTACATGACAAAAGCGAGGACAGGCCAGACGCCTTCCTCGCTTTATTATGTCGTCCGAAGCGCCCGTCTAAGCTTTGTAAGTCGCCAGCTTGCGATCCAGTACGCTATATATTTCCTGTATGTTGCGATAGTTCGCTCCGAGATCGCCGAGAGAACCGCGGGAAGCTGAATAGATGTCGACCGCCGTATTGCCCGGGCTTGTACCGACGAGCTGGATCGTAATATCCATCGTGCGTCCGGACATCGACTTCTTCTCCATGACGATTTCCCCGACCGTCTGGACTTCGTGAAGAACTTTGTAGCCCTTCATCTTCTTCAGAATGGAGCTAATCTCATCCCAAGCGCGATCTTTCGAAAGGCGATAATAGTGAGATTTAAGCTTGGGGTCTTTCGCCTTGTCGCTCGTATGTTCATGACTGCGAATCAATCCGATCAGAATCCGCTTCAAACGCTCTCTCTCCCTCCGAGTACCCTTGGCGCTACATTCTATCATACCACGCCTTACCCGGGGATTAAAGACCTATAGACAGAAAAACCCGCCCTTGCCGTCCGACGTGCATGTTTCTGAACCTGCTTTGGCAGGTGGGTGCCCGCAGCCCGGGTTTTGACTTCCCTTTTCGAGGGCCTGTCAGCCGCCTGGCGATGTAGAGCTCCCTGGAAACAAACATTGGTTCAAAACAATAAAGCGTCGTAACGCACAGGGCAGGAATATCCCCATTATAAGCAGGCAAAGCGCAAAAGTAAAATGTTTAGTCCTGGGATTTCTTCTCTAGGTTTACGCTCTTGTCTTCTTGGCTTTCATCACCGTTTGCATCGTCGGTCTCCTCGTCCGAGTCGGCCTCGGCCTGCTCCTTCATCAGCATCATCTTCTGAATGACGATGTTGAAATTGAAGAAAGTGTACACCGCGATAATGCTCCCGAAGAAGAAAGGCAGCAAAAAGGTGAATCTCAAGCTGATGGCGATGACGACCACTGCCCCGATCGCCATAGCCAGCGAGCGGAATGGACGCCCGATCGTCAGTATAAGCGCATTCTTGAACAGTTGAACCGTTTTCATATGAAAATGGGACAACAACGAGAAAAAGTGCAACATGGAAATGAGCAACAACAACATTAATGCAATAAAAAGATAGGCAAGAATCTGAAATCCGCTGATCTGCTTCAAATAGACTTGGAAGTCGATAATCAGGATCGCGAACAACAGCGCGTAAAAGATGCCGCCGATCATGGCCTGAACGTAATTCTGCTTATAATTGCGGAAGAACGTCTTGAAGAGAGGAACGTCGACGTCCCCGAGCACCCATTTCCGGGCGACCGAGAACATCGCCGAGGTCGCCGGAAATAAAGTGAAAGGAGCCACGATCGCCATCAAAATAACAGCCGAGACGAGGGAGCCGCTCGCGGCGTCTCCCTCCCCTTGCGGACTGATGAACGGCGTAATGAACAGAAACCAAAAAGGAAAAGAAGTGAGAAGCCATAACACGTTAGTAACCGACAGCCTCATAATCCACTCGGATATTTTGTAGAAGCCGCCCATCATGCCCCGCATTTCCATGGGGATTCCTCCCTGATGACTGTTGGTCAGTTTGCTGCTGCGATTAGATCTTCACGAAATCTTCGCTCTGCGAACGGCTGCCGCGATAATCGTCTCTGCGCTCGGTACGGCCCCCGCGATTGTCGCGATAGCCGCTATCGTCCCGATTGCTGTTATAGCGGCTGCCGCTGCCGCCGTAAGGCTTGCGTCCGCCGCCGTTATATCCGCCCGGACCGCGATCGCCGCCGCGGCCTTGGCCGCCGCCTTGGCGCCAAGCTCCGCCTTGCCCGCCTCCGCTGCCGGAGCCGTAACGACGTCCGCCGCCTCCGCCGCCGCTACCATAGCCGCCGCTGCGTCCGCCTTCGAACTTGCGCTTCTTCGAGCGAACCGGATCTTCCGGAGTCAACTCAATATTGACGTCTTTCTTATCGCCGTTAAGCAGCTTCATCGCCGCGGCGAGCAATTCGACCGAATCGTACTGCTCGAGCAACTGCATCGCTACCCATTTGTAAGGATTGACTTCCTCTCCGGAACGAACGGTTTCCATGATGCGCTCGGCCAGAACCTTTTGCTTGCCTTCCATCGCTTCGGACAGAGTCGGAAGCATCTTCTTGGAAATGCGGTGACGGGTAACCTTCTCGATGAAATGAAGGTGATCGGTCTCGCGGTGCGTGACGAAGGACCAAGAGGTTCCTTCTTTGCCTGCGCGACCCGTACGACCGATCCGGTGCACGTAGCTTTCCGGGTCTTGCGGGAGGTCGAAATTGATAACGTGGGTTACGCCGGATACGTCCAGCCCGCGAGCCGCCACGTCCGTCGCCACCAGAATGTCGATGCTGCCGTCGCGGAACTTGCGCATGACGGCGTCACGCTGGTTCTGGGACAGATCCCCGTGCAGTCCGTCGCAAGCGTATCCGCGCTTCATCAGAGCTTCGGAAAGCTCGGCTACGCGGCGTTTCGTACGACCGAAGATGATGGCCAGTTCAGGCGGCTCCATGTCGAGCAAACGGCACAGGCCGTCGAATTTCATGCGCTCTTGGATTTCCACGTAGTACTGCTGGATCGAAGGTGCGCTAAGCAGCTTCGATTCGACTTTCACATGCTCGGGTTCGCGCAGGAACTGCTGCGCCAGTTTCTGGATGTTCGCCGGCATCGTCGCCGAGAAAAGCAGCGTCTGACGCTCTTCGGGAACGAGCTTCAGGATGGACTGAATGTCGTCCATAAAGCCCATGTCCAGCATTTCGTCCGCTTCGTCCAGCACGACCGTCTGAACGTCGTCGAGGCGAATCGTCTTGCGGTTGATGTGGTCGAGCAAGCGACCCGGGGTTCCGATAATGATCTGCGGCTTCCGTCTTAGAGACCGGATCTGACGTGAGATGTCTTGACCGCCGTATATAGCCAAGGAACGCAGTCCCTTGAAACGTCCAAGCTTCTCGATTTCTTCCGATACCTGAATCGCGAGCTCGCGAGTCGGCGCCATAATCAAAGCTACGATGCGGTCTTCAGATGCGGCGATCTTGCTGATCAGCGGGATGCCGAATGCAGCGGTCTTGCCTGTGCCCGTCTGGGCTTGCCCGATCATGTCTTTGCCTGCGATGGCAACGGGAATAGCTTTCGCTTGGATTGGGGTCGCCTCTTCAAATCCCATCTCCGATATGGCTTGAAGTACATCCGGCTCCAAACCAAACTCTGCAAATGTGCTCAAACTTTTTCAATCTCCTTCTGTGTTGGGCCTTCAACTTACGGCTTCCAAAAAAATGATCAGTTCATTATAGCACAAACTCGCCTGTAAACTCCAGTCTCAGGAAAAGAGCACCATTCAATTGAATGAGCCTCTCTTCCCGGGGGAACCTAAAGCGTACGCCGCCGCCACTGTTCCCATGCGCGAGAGGAGTGCTTTTCATGAAAAGGTTTGCCGCAATCGGCCCCGTATTTTTGATGATTTTAAGCGCCGCCGCCGTCGGCTTCGGCTTTCAGATGCTGCTGATTCCGGAGAAGCTGCTCAGCAGCGGAGTGTCCGGCGTCGCGATGGTCGTCGGCTACTTGACCGGCTGGAACATCGGCTGGCTGTATTTTGCCCTGAACGTGCCGATTTTGTTCTGGGGTTATCGCGTGCTCGGAAAACGTTTCATCGCGCTCAGCATCGTCATGGTCGCCGCCACCTCGTTTTTCCTGCAAGTAATTCCCATGATCAAACTGACGGACGACCGGCTTCTCGCTTCCGTGTTCGGGGGCGTGCTCGTCGGCTTGGGCACGACCGTATCGCTTCGCTACGGCGGCTCATCCGGAGGGTTTGACATCGTCGCTTCCATTATTTCGCGCTACCGCAATCTCCCCATAGGCATTCTGATTGTCGCGCTCAACACGTTCGTCGTAGCCGCACTCGGTTTTCTGAAGGACGATTGGAACGCCGCCCTCTATTCTATGCTGTCGATCTACTTAACGGGAAAAGTTATTGACGCCGTACATACGCCCCATCATAAAGTGACCGCCTTCATCGTCACCAATCGCACGCAAGAGCTCGCCTCGAGATTGCTCAAGATGCCGCGAGGCGTCACGATCATCAAAACGCGGGGCGCGTTCACGAGCGAAGAACGGGACATGCTGATGACGGTCACGACCCGCTTTGAGCTGGCCGAGCTGCGCAAAATGATCAAGGACGTCGACGCCAGAGCGTTCGTTAACGTCGTCCAGACGGTGGATGTAATCGGGGATTTCCGCAGAAGGTAATTATTGAGGTAGTTCAAAAAGTCCGGTTTTGATCACGAAGCATTTCAGGAAGCGGAATCGACGTCGGTGCTGAAAACCGGACTTTTTGAACACGCATTCATTGGCGAAAATTCTGGGTTTTTCAGCAAAATACTACAAAATACCTGTGTCTACTCCCCCCTAACTCGTTTATAATCTTGTTACAGAGCTTATGGGGAGAGAATAGAATGAGCATTTTTTTGACGTTTTTCCTGCTGATTAACAGCGCGTTCGGCGGAGGAGCTTCCGCTTCGACCGGCGCGCCGTCCAACGGACTTTGGCACGCGGTCAAGACCGCCTTGCATCAGCCTTCCGCGCCCGGAGACTTCGACGATGAAGATTCTCCCGCCGTTACCGAGGGAGATCCGCAGCCCGACGCCCCGGTGATCAAGGGCGTTTATGTAACGGCTTACAGCGCCGGAGGCGAACGAATGGCGACCTTGCTGGATCTGTTGGATCGCACGGAGCTCAATTCGATGGTCATCGACATCAAGGACGATCTCGGCAACATCACCTACAAGACGACCAATCCGAAGCTGCAGTTGGGCAATCCCCAGCCGTATATCAAAGACGTCGGCAAGCTGATGGAGACGCTGAAGGAGCATGACATCTATCCGATCGCGCGAGTCGTTGTGTTCAAGGACAGCGTGCTTGCCAAGGCGCATCCCGAATACTCCTTCGTCCAGAAGGACGGCTCGGTATGGCAGAACGGCAACAAGGACAAATTCGTCAATCCTTATCGCCAGGAAGTGTGGGAATACAACGTCGAAGTCGCCAAGGAAGCGGCCAAGCTGGGCTTCAAGGAAATCCAGTTCGACTACGTCCGCTTCCCGGAAGGCTTCGAGAAGCGCGCCGACAGCCTGAAATTCACGAAGGACGAACAGAGCCGGGTCGACATTGTAACGGGATTCGTCGAATACGCCAAGAAAGAGCTCGAGCCGCTCGGCGTGCGGGTGTCCGTCGACATTTTCGGCTACGCCGCCTCCGTTCCCGCGGCGGAAGGCATCGGACAGGACTTCGTGAAGATTTCCAGCGCGGTTCACGTGATCAGCCCGATGATTTACCCGAGCCATTACAGCACCGGCTGGTTCAAACAAAAAGATCCCGACAGGGCGCCGTACGAGACGATCAAAGGCGCGATGGACGACACGCACAAGAAGTTGGAGGCGCTCGGAGACGAGAAGCCGATCATCCGGCCCTGGATTCAGGACTTCACCGCCAAATGGCTCGGCAAGGGCCACTACGCCCAATACGGCGTCGCGGAAGTAGAAGCACAGATCAGAGCGCTGAAGGACAGCGGAGTAGACGAATACTTGCTCTGGAACGCCGGCAACCGCTACACCGAAGGCGTCAAATATTAAGCTTACCGCACTTATCGGGCAATGCAGGCCAATCGGCTTGCATTGCTTTTTTCATATTGCCTGGCCGTAATGGAAAAAAACAGAGGCCGTCCCGGGTCATCTGTCAAGATGACTTGAGGGACGCCCCCTGTTCGTACGGGCTAGCTATCGCTTGCCTTGATAATACGGTTCGCCCAATGCTCCAGGAGCTCTCGAGCGGCCTACCGCGCCGACAAGCACCAGAATGGTGAGCAGGTACGGCAGCATGTAGATGAACTCCGACGGAACATGCGACGAGAAGTCGAACAGTTGCAGCACGTTGTTGATCGACTGCGCGAATCCGAAGAACAGCGCCGCCCCCATCGCCCCGAGCGGGTTCCACTTGCCGAAGATGACCGCGGCCAGCGCAATGAATCCTTGTCCGGAAATCGTGTTGTGCGAGAACGACCCCGTCGTCGTCATCGCGATCGTCGCGCCGCCGATGCCGGCGAGCACGCCGCTCATCAGCACGGCCGCGTAACGCATGCGCAGCACCTTGATGCCTACCGTGTCCGCGGCGCTCGGATGCTCGCCGACGGAACGAAGCCGCAAGCCGAAGGCTGTCTTATACAGCATGTAATAAATCGCGCCTACGAGAATAAGCGCCAGATACGTCGTCGGGTACGCGTTGAAAATACCGTCGCCGATAATCGGAATGTCCGACAGCAGCGGAATTTTGACCTTATGAAACACTTCGTTGACAAGAGACGTTTCGCCTGCGCCCTCGAACAGCAGCTTCACGAGATACAAGGTCGATCCGCCCGCGATGAAGTTGATGACGATTCCGCTGACGACCTGATCGGCCCTGAACGTAATCGTCGCCACGGCGTGAATCAGCGCGAACAGCACGCCGAAGATCGCCCCGGCGATGACGCCGATCCAGGGAGACGCCCCTCCGTAACCGGCCTCCTGCGCCTTGTACGCCGCAACGGCGGCCGCGAATGCTCCCGCGGTCATCAGCCCTTCCAGCCCGATGTTCACGATGCCGGAACGCTCCGAGAGGATGCCGCCAAGCGCGGCCAGGATCAATGCGGTCGAGAATACGAACGCGGTGTTCAGCATATGCCCAATCGTTGCCGCATCCATCTAGATCGCCTCCTCTTTGCGTTTCTTGCCGGATACGCGCTTCAGCAGCCAGCGAATGATGCCCGGAGCCGCAACGAAGAAAATGACCGATCCGATCACGATGCGGATAATTTCCGGAGGAACGTCCGCTCCGAAGCTCACGCCGGCGGCGCCGTACGACAGAACTCCGAACAGGATCGCGCCAAGCAATACGCCGAGCGGATTGTTGCCGCCCAGCAGAGCGACGGCGATGCCGTCGAAACCGTGTCCGGTATGGCCGGCGGAGATGACCTGGTTGTGGAATACGCCGAGCACCTGGAATACGCCGGCCAGACCCGCGAGCGCTCCCGAAATGAACATCGCCTTGACGACGCCTTTGTTTACGCTGATGCCCGCATAGTTGGCCGCGTCCGGGTTCGAGCCGACCACTCTGAGCTCGAAGCCCTGCTTCGTGCGCCATAGGAAATAGTAGAAGAAAATAACTCCCAGAAGCGCGACGACCATTCCCCAGTGCATCCGCGCGTCGTCCATGAACCGCGACAGCCAGCCGATCGCGACGGATGCCGAATCGTCCACCATGTACGATCTCCCCTTGCCCGGTTCGAGCAGGAAACGCCTGACGATATAGTTCGCCAGATGCAGTGCGATCCAGTTGAGCATGATCGTCGTGATGACTTCGTTCACGCCTCTGGCCGCCTTCAAGTAACCGGCAATCATCCCCCAGACGCCGCCTACGAGCGCCCCTACGACAATCGCGAGCGGAGCGTGGATGTACCAGGGAAGGTTCATGGCGACGCCGATGACCGTCGCCCCGGTCATGCCCATGATGTACTGCCCTTCGGCGCCGATATTGAACAGTCCGGTACGGAAAGCGAACGCGACCGCAAGACCGGTGAACAGGAGCGGAGTAATCGCCGTCAGCGTCTCGCCGAAGTCGTACCGGTTGCCGAATACGGTATCCAGCAAGGAGCGGTAAGCGAGAATCGGATCGTAGCCTCCGATCAGCATAATGATCGCCCCGACGATCAAGCCGAGCAGGATGGCGACAAGAGGAACGATCGCGGAATCTTTCGTAAAGGCTTTAATCAGCTTGTTCACTGCCCGCTCCTCCTTGCTTCTGCTTGTAATCGGTCATCATCAGGCCGAGCTCCTGGTCGTTCGTCTCGGAAGGCTTGACTTCCCCGACGATGCGTCCTTCGTAAATGACCGCGATCCGGTCCGACAGCTGCATGATCTCGTCCAGTTCGTACGAGACGAGCAACACGGCCTTGCCCATGTTGCGCTGCTCCACGAGCCGCTTGTGAATGAACTCGATCGCGCCGACGTCCAATCCGCGGGTCGGTTGGGCGGCGATCAGCACTTCGGGGTTTTTGTCGACTTCCCGGGCGATGATCGCCTTCTGCTGATTGCCTCCGGACAACGCCCGCGCGTCCGTCATAATGGACGGAGTCCGCACGTCGAAGTCTTTGACGAGCCGCTCCGCATGCTTGCCGATCGCTTCGTAATCGAGAAATCCCCTCTTGTTGAACTGCGGCTGGTAGTACGTTTCGAGCACCATGTTGTCCCGTACGGGAAAATCGAGCACGAGTCCGTGCTTATGCCGGTCTTCCGGAATAAGCGAGATGCCCGCCTCCGAAATCTTCCTCGTCTTCTCCCCGGCAATTTCCGCGCCAGCCATTTTGATCGACCCGCCGGCGACCGGGCGAAGCCCCGTCAGCGCCTCGATCAGCTCGCTCTGGCCGTTGCCTTCGACGCCGGCGATGCCCAGAATTTCTCCTCGCTTCAGCACGAACGACGTTTCGTTAAGCGCGTTCAAACCTTGGCGCCCTTTGACGACGAGGCTGTCCACTTCCAATATCGGCTCGCCGAGCGCGGCATCCTTCTTGTCGAGCTTAAGCGACACTTCCCGGCCGACCATCTTCTCGGCCAGCTGGTTCGGATTGGTGCCTGCAACCGGCAAGCTGTCAATGACTTTGCCGCGGCGCACGATCGTCACGCTGTCGGCAATTGCCATAATTTCCTTCAGTTTGTGAGTAATCAGCACGATCGACTTGCCTTGACCGACCAGATTGCGCATGATGACGAGCAGCTCGCCGATCTCCTGCGGAGTCAGCACCGCCGTAGGCTCGTCGAAAATCAGAATGTCCGCTCCGCGGTACAGCGTCTTCAAAATTTCGACCCGCTGCTGCATGCCGACCGAGATTTCGTCGATCTTCGCATAAGGGTCCACGTTTAATCCGTATTGCTTGGACAGCCGGTCTACTTTCTCGTAGGCCTGCTTCTTGTCCACGGCCAGCCCCATCCACTTCCTGGGCTCGCTTCCAAGAATGATGTTTTCCGTGACGGTAAAAGGGTGCACCAGCTTGAAATGCTGATGCACCATGCCGATGCCGAGTTTAATCGCTTTGTTGGGCCCGTCTATGACGACCTGTTGCCCATTGACGAAGATTTCCCCTTCTTCCGGCTGATAGAGGCCGAACAGAACGTTCATAAGCGTCGATTTGCCGGCGCCGTTCTCGCCGAGAAGGGCGTGAATCTCGCCCTTTCTCAGCTTGAAGTTGACGTTGTCGTTGGCGACGATGCCGGGGAAACGTTTCGTAATGTTGCGCATTTCTACGACTGTTTTCGCCTGTTCCATAGTCGCACCCTTTATCGGTTAATGAATTACTGGGCCGTCGGTACCGTGATTTCGCCGCTGATGATTTTTTGCTTGTACTCTTCGACTTTGTCGAGAACGTCTTGAGGAACGTTTTTCGTCGAAGTTTCAGGCAAGCCCACCGCGTTGTCCTTCAGACCGAGCGTCGTAATTTGACCGGCCGGGAAGTTGCCCTCGATCATTTCCTTCGACACGCGATATACCGCTTCGTCTACGCGCTTAAGCATGGACGTCAGCGTCACGTCGTCGCCGAATTCGAGCGATTGGTCTTTGTCTACGCCGATAACCCAGACTTTCTTGTCCGCAGCCGCGGATTTGTTGCGCTCTTTCGCCTCGTTGAAGACGCCGTTGCCCGTGCCGCCAGCCGCGTGGAAGACGATGTCCGCGCCAGCGTTGTAGATCGAAGCCGCAGCCGCTTTGCCCAGATCCGCTTTGTCGAACGCGCCCGTATAGTTGATCTCCACTTTCGCGTCCGGGTTAACCGCGGCCACGCCGGCCACGAAGCCGAGCTCGAAACGTTTGATGACCGGAATGTCGATGCCGCCGACGAAGCCGATTTTATTCGTTTTCGTCATCAAGCCCGCCACTACGCCGACCAGGAACGAGCCTTCGTTCTCCGCGAACGTGATCGACGCGACGTTAGGTGCTTCGACGACGCTGTCGATGATGGCCAGGTGAGCGTTCGGGTTTTTGTCCGCCGCGTCCTTCACCGCGTCGCCGAGCAAAAATCCGATGCCCCAAGTGAGGTTGTAGCCGTCGCGCACGAATTTGTTCAGGTTCGTCAAATAGTTCGTCGCTTCTTTGCTCTCCTGATATTTGACTTCCGCGCCCGTCTCGTCCTTCAGTTTGTTCAGGCCTTCCCACGCGCTTTGGTTGAACGACTTGTCGTTAACGCCGCCTACGTCGGTAACCATCCCGAATTTGAAGCCTTTGCCGTCTACCTTATCGCTTGGAGAAGCGGTCTCGGTTTCGACCGGAGATGCGACCGGGGATGGGCTCGGGCTGGCCGCGCCGCCATTGTTGTTGTTTTTAGCTCCGCATGCCGTCAAGGTCAAGGAAGCGACCAGCATGATTCCGGTAAGAAGCTTAGTCGTTTTTGTCATGTCTTAGCTCTCCTTCAGAGTAAGGTGGAGTAGTAGTGTTGTTGCTGCGGTAACGCGATTGCGGAATTCCGTTCTACAACCGTTGAACGACCGCTTTGACGAGCGAAATGAACTTCGGCTTCGTCCGGTTCGCGACCTCGATGACTTGTTCATGGCTGAGCGGCTCCAGATGTTCGCCGATCGCCATGTCCGTCACGCAGGAAATTCCGATGACTTTCATCGCCATATGGCTCGCTACGATCGCCTCCGGCACGGTGGACATGCCGACCGCGTCGCCGCCCATCAATCGCAGCATCGTCAGCTCGGCGGGCGTCATGTAGGACGGGCCGGTAATCCCGGCGTACACGCCTTCCTTGACGCTGATTCCCAGCGACTGCGCCGTCTCGCGGACGAGCTCGAGCAAATCTGGTGTGTACGCCCGGCTCATATCCGGAAAACGAGGCCCCAGCGAAGGCTCGTTCTCTCCGATCAGCGGATTCGCTCCGGTCATGTTCAGATGATCCCGGATCAGCATCAGATCTCCCGGCTCGAACGCCGGGTTCATGCCTCCGCAAGCGTTGGTAACGATAAGATGATCGACCCCGAGCGCCTTCATGACGCGAACCGGGAACGTCACTTCCTGCATCGTGTACCCTTCGTAATAATGAAACCGCCCCTGCATGGCCATAACCGTGCGATCATGGAGTCGGCCAATTACGAGCTGCCCCGCATGGCCCTCTACCGTCGATACCGGAAAATGCGGAATCGACTCGTAAGGAATCCGGACAGCGTCCTGAATGTCGTCGGCCAGCTCTCCCAGGCCGGAACCGAGAATCAGGCCGATGCTCGGCCGCCCCGGAATCAAAGACTGAATATGCGCTGTCGCCTCGTTCATTCGTTTTAGCAACTGGCCCATTGTTGTTTCACCCCCTTTAAAAGTATAACCCAATATTGCCAAATCGCTTGGCCGTCGTCACGCATCCGCGTGAACTTCGCCGACGACGAGCGAGGGTGGCTTCACCGATTCGGGCCGAATCGAGATCGACTCGTAGATTCGCACGATCGCTTCCTCTACGCCGATTTCGTTGGCATGGACGGTTGCAAGAGACTCGCCCGCTTGCACCGCATCCCCGATTTTCTTGCGCAAGACGATGCCGACCGCCAGATCGATGTTCGATTCTTTGGTCGCGCGGCCCGCTCCGAGCAGCATAGCCGCCAGTCCCATTCGTTCGGCGGCGATCGAAGCGACGTAGCCGGATTCCTTCGCCGGCACCTCGATCAACCGCTTGGCGGCCGGCAGACGCTCCGGCTCGTCGACGACTGTAGCGTCGCCGCCCTGCGCCGTCAGAAACGCTTTGAACTTCTCGAGCGCCTTGCCGCTTGCGATGGCTTGCTCGAGCAACGCCCTGGCCTCTTCCTTGCTTGAAGCCGCTCCGGACAAGACGGCCATGTGGCTGCCGAGCGTCAGGCACAGCTCGGTCAAGTCTTCCGGCCCTTGTCCCCTGAGCGTATCGATCGCTTCCTTGACCTCCAAGGCGTTGCCGATCGCGTTGCCCAACGGCTGGCTCATGTCGGACAGCACGGCGACCGTCTTCCTTCCGACGCGGCTGCCGATGTCCACCATGCAGGCCGCAAGCTCCTCCGCCTCGGACATTTCCTTCATGAACGCGCCGTCGCCGGTCTTGACGTCGAGCACGATGGCGTCCGCTCCCGAAGCGATCTTCTTGCTCATGATCGAGCTGGCGATGAGCGGAATCGAGTTAACGGTGCCGGTGACGTCTCTGAGCCCGTACAGCTTCTTGTCCGCGGGCGTCAGATTGTCGCTCTGGCCGATGACGGCGACGCCGTTGCGGTTGACCAGCTCGATGAACTCCTCGTTACCGATCTCCACGTGGAAGCCCGGAATCGACTCCAGCTTGTCGATCGTTCCGCCCGTGTGGCCGAGTCCTCGTCCCGACATCTTCGCGACCGGAACGCCGATGGCGGCGACGAGCGGCGCCACCACCAGCGTCGTCGTGTCCCCTACGCCGCCCGTGCTGTGCTTGTCCACTTTGACGCCCGAAATGGCGGACAGGTCGATCGTCTCTCCCGAATCGACCATGGCCATCGTCAGAATCGCTCTCTCTTCCGGCGTCATGCCGCGGAAGAAGATCGCCATCGCCAGCGCCGACATCTGATAATCCGGAATCGAACCGTCCGTATATCCCTGGATCAAGTAACGGATTTCCGATTCCGTCAGTTCGCCGCCGTCTCTTTTTTTCGTAATCAGGTCAACTGTTCTCACCCAGCGTCCCCCTCTCAGTAACCTTGGGCGGTTCCGCCCGTGACGATCGCAATCGAGGAGCTGGCTCCGAGCCTTGTCGCTCCGGCCTCGATCAGCTTGCCGGCCACTTCGAGATTCCGCACGCCGCCCGAAGCCTTGATGCCCATCTCGGGGCCGACGACGCTGCGGATCAGAGCGATGTCCTCTACCGTCGCGCCGCCTGTGCCGAAGCCCGTCGAAGTCTTCACGAAGTCGGCTCCCGCTTCCTTGCTCAGCTGCGAGGCACCCCGTTTCTCCTCGTCGGTCAAATAGCAGGTTTCGATAATGACCTTCACGGCGGCTTTGCCTTTGCACGCCAGCACGACCTGCTCGATGTCCCATTTCACGGCATCGTTAAGGCCGGATTTCAACGCGCCGACGTTCAGCACCATGTCGATCTCGGTCGCGCCGGCGCGAATCGCGTCTTCCGCTTCCGCAGCCTTCATCTCCGTTCGGCTGGCGCCGAGCGGGAATCCGATTACCGTCGTCACGCCGACCGGGCTTCCGGCCAGTTCGCGAGCGGCCGTCGGAACCCAATACGGATTCACGCATACCGTCGCGAATCCGTACTGCTTCGCCTCCGTGCAAATGCGAACGATGTCCCGCTCCGTGCTTGTCGCCAATAACAGCGTATGGTCGATTGTTGCTGCAATCTGTTCAGGGGTCATAGGGTCGATTCTCCTAAATGTCCGTTTTTTTAAGCAATGCTTTGGCTGTAATCTGATCCGTCACCAACGTGTTGCCGTATTGGCCGCGCAGCGCCCCGCAGATGGCGTTCACCTTGGACGCTCCGCCAGCGACGAGAATGGCGTGTTCCTTCTTGCGCAGATCCGCCAATTCGATGCCTACCGTGCGCTCGTTCAGACTCGGCAGGCAGATCTCTCCGTCCGCGTCGTAATAGCGCGAGCAGATGTCGCCGACGGCTCTCGTCTTTATCGTCTCCAATTCGTCGCTGCGCATATAATTCGAATTGATCAGCACCGAATCCGCCGTGGGAGCGCCCGCCGTGAATACGGCGATGTTGGCGTTCTGCCCCATATCCATTACCCTGCGGATGTGCCGGTCGGTCAGCATCGCCTGCTTGACGAGAATATGGTCGACGATCGCCGGCAAATACATGAAGTAAGGGGTTACGTTAAACGCCCTGCCGAACAGATGGACGATTTCCGACGGCGAGATGAGAATATCCGCGTCGCTGACTCCCCCGTTTAATTGAACGACGAAGGAGTTGTTCAATGACTTCGCCTTCAGATGAAGCGCCACCTGATACATCGTGGAGCCCCACGACGCCCCGATCGTATCCCCGTCCTTGGCCAGCTCCATGACATAGGCGGCGGCCGCCTGGCCGATGTACCTCTTCACGACGCTGTCGTCGTAGGTCGGGGTGAAGGCGACGACGACGTTCTTGAGCTGGAAGCGCTCTTTCAGCATGCATCGCAAAACTTCGACATCTTCCGTAGGGTCCTTGATCTCGATCGTGACGACGCCTTCCGCCTTCGCCTGTTGGAGAAGCCGCGATACGGTCGGCCTGGACACCCCTAGAGCCTCGGCGATCTGATTTTGGCTGTAGTCCAGTTGATAGTATAGTTTGGCGGCTTCCACGACTTTCCTGATCTTGTCGTTATCCAACAAAGTTCACACCATTCGCAGAGCTAAATTTTGAAATTTTGTTCATTTTAAATGAAATTTTGTTCTCTCATCCGCTATTATAATGGATATAAGCATTCCGCGCTAGGGCGAAATACATACAAAAAAGGCCGCTTCCCTTCTATCGGGAAGCAGCCCGGGCTTACGGCCCCATCTTGCGATTTATTGCGCCAAACGCAGCGCCAGATTGTACAGGTCTAAGTTAAACGACTTCTTCGTGGACACGACTTTGTCGATATCCGTCGCCACGAATTCTCCGTTGACGATGCCGATCCCTTTGGCGGAATCCCCTTCGATCAGGCGCTGCACGGCGAAATCGGCCAGACGGCTCGCCAGAATGCGGTCGTTATGCGTCGGAGCGCCACCGCGCTGGATATGTCCGAGCACAGTCACGCGAGGCTCGATGCCGCTGTACTCGGTAATGTTCTTGGCGACTTCCTCGCCGGAGCCCACGCCTTCCGCCACGACGACGATGCCGTGCCGTTTGCCCTTCTGGAAGTTCTCCTTCATGCGCAGCGAAATGTCCTTAATGTCGAACGGAACTTCGGGAACGAGAATCGCTTCCGCCCCGCTCGCGAGACCCGCGTACAGAGCGATGTCGCCGCAGTGGCGTCCCATCACTTCCACGACGGACGATCTCTCGTGCGAAGTCATCGTGTCGCGCAGCTTGTTGATCGCGTCCACGACGATGCTGACCGCCGTGTCGAAGCCGATCGTGAAATCGGTGAACGGAATGTCGTTGTCGATCGTGCCGGGCAGACCCATCGTCTTGATCCCCAGCTTGCTCAGCTTGTTCGCTCCCTGGTACGAGCCGTCGCCTCCGATGACGACCAGGCCGTCGACGCCCTGCTCGCGAAGCACTTCAGCCCCGCGCTGCTGGCCTTCCGGCGTCATGAACTCCTTGCAGCGGGCGGTCTGGAGAATCGTGCCTCCGCGTTGAATGATGTCGCCCACGCTGCGCAGATCCATCGGTCTCAGATCCTGATTGATCAGGCCCTGGTAGCCTCTTTGCACTCCGTAAACTTCAATGCCGCGGAACAACGCGCTCCTGACGACGGCTCTAACCGCCGCGTTCATCCCTTGCGAATCTCCGCCGCTCGTCAATACCGCGATCTTTTTTACTGCGCTCATTTCCTAATTCCTCCCCGTAGTTCTAGCCTCTACATGGCTTTTCTTATCCAATGGCTGTTCAGCCAGAAAAACACTCTTGTCCACGGACTGCCCTTCATGAGCAGCCTGGCGGTCTTCCGCACGTCCTGCTGATCCCGAACTTTCGGATCGGACAAGTACAGCGCGACGAGACCCTCCACGATCATCCGGTGAAAATGTCCGAACGGCAGCCCTTCGGCGGCCGATCTGGCGGCTTGAACCATGCGTTCCATCCGCTCGTTGAGCATCGGCTGGTCGTCATAGTAGCTGCAGAAGTTCAAATCCCCGCCTTCCCGATCCTCCGCCTGGTCGATCAAATAATCGAGTAGAATGTGCAGTCCGCAGATGGAAGGAAAGTACCGATTGCGGATTTCCTTCGCCTGTCGGTCCTCCAACAGCGGATCGCTGGCCGCGAGAAACAGCATGAACATGCCGAGCGTCGATCCCGTCGCCGCCGCGAATTCGTTCCACTGCAGGTCCGGGTAATTCGCAGAATGCTTGTCCCACCAGGCGAGCAGTTCTCCCTCCCGCTTGGTCGGATGAATATGCTTATATACTTGAAGATCTCCGTACAGCTGCACCAGTTCGATCACGAACGGCTGCACCTTGGAGTACGCGGGCAGCTGCGATATCTGCTTCCTGCACTCCTGCACGAGCGCCTCCAGGTAGCCCCCGTCGTCCTGTTCTTCCCGCAACGCATAATAAAGGCGCGTCGGGGCTTCCGGAGTCACCGCATCGAGCATGCTCTGATGCAGCAAGCGAAAGTCGTTCGGATCGAGCGAGGTGCTGCGGTCGCACAGATTGTCGAGATAGTCGCTGATCGTCTGCAGCGCCACGATCAGCGGAATAAGCACGTGCCGCCGTTCCAGATTCGCGGCGGCATAGACGCCTCCGCCTTCGCAATGAAACTGCTTGCCGGCAATGCTGTCCAGCGCCTGCTTGCGCAGCTCCGGGTCGGGAATGCCCCCGGCCATGTCCCGCCAGCGCCCGAGCTCGGCCCGGACTTCCGGCAAAATGTACTTGTATACCCTCTTCATTAAAGAAAACGGCCCGCGAGGGGATCGGCCCGCCAATAACGGTTCTTTCGTCATTTCGTAGGGTCCTCCGCAACGCTCTAACCGATATGCAGCTTCGCTTGCGGCTCCAGCTCTTGCTGGATGCGAAACCAAATATTCAGGTCGTTGATCCTGCTGGCCAAGTCGGCGATATCCCCGTTGATCAGGCAGGATTGGGCGAAATCGTCTTCCTCGAACAACAGCTGCTGCTTCTCCCGAATGGCATCCTCCAGATCTCTGATCCGATCCGGAATCATCCCCCGAATCGTCTCCCACCTGGATAATATCGCGGCTTGGCATTCGAGCGCCAGCTCGTCCCAGTCTATCTCCGGAGACGGAAGCGCAATGCCATGCCTATCGCTGTAAGCGAACTGCCGTTCGAGCCACCGTTCGTCCATCCGCATTTTCATCACCCGGTCTTTGCCCGACAAAGCCTCTAAATTTGCTTTATTCTTTAATTTATCATTTTGCAGGGGCGAAATCCAGTTTTAATTCTCCGAAAATGATCCCCGAATATTCTTCATAATCTGCTATAATACTACCTATCTCTAGCAAAAACGCCTGCGGCGTCCCAGGACGGTGAAGGCGTTATGTCGGAGACGATTCAGATAAGGAGAGCGGATCTCATCCTTCCTGAATCGCTGACAACCGGAAGCTTTGCTTTCCGAAGGGAGAGCCTACTACCATGCCGCACTCTAACGAGCCGGTCTCGCTGAGACGGCTTTTACTGTTTTTCATTCCGATGGGGATCTCCGTACTGCTGATCAACCTGTCGCACATCATCATCAACGGGACGCTGGCCAGGTCGGACAATCCCGAGATCATATTGGCCGGATACGCGCTGGCGATGAGCCTGCTCGTCGTTACGGAGAAACCGGCCGTGCTCTTCCGGCAGACGTGCTCGGCGCTCGTTCGCGACCGCACCTCGTTCCGGGCCGTCCGCAAAGTCAGCTTTTACGTATTCGGCGCTTCGCTCGCGTTCGGAACGCTTATCGCATACACGCCTGCGGGGCATTGGGTATTCGGAGGCGCATACGGCGCCGATCCGATCGTCGAAGGGGAAGCGATCCGCGCTTTTTACGCGCTAATGTTCCTTTCGGTATTTTCCGGCATCCGCTGTCTCTATCAAGGCGTCATTATTTATAAAATGAGAACGCGGTGGCTGACGATCGCGATGGTCTTCCGGCTCCTGGGCATGTTCCTGCTGTCCCAATACTTCCTGCGGGTCGGCGTCGACAGCGCCCTGCACGGGACCGTCATCTTCGTGTTCGGCATGATGATCGAAGCCGGCCTGAGCTGGTGGGAATCGAGCAAGCTGATTAAGCAGTTGCCCGAGAAGGACGAGGAATGCGAGATTACCGAGCCGAAGCAGGTAGCCAAGTTCTATAACCCGCTCCTGTATTCGTCGCTGATCGTCGTCTGGGTGCTGCCGATCCTTAACGCCCTGCTCGGCACGACCGACCGGGGCACGCTCGCCGTCGCTTCGTTCGCCGTAGCCGGCAGCCTGATGAACCTTGTGCTCGGCTTCTTTACTTATTTTCACCAGATCGCCCTGCTGTTCGTCAAATCCAATCCGGCCATCGTGCGCAAGTTCACGCTGATGCTCGGCTTCATTCCACCGTTGCTGCTGTCGCTTATGGCGTTCACGCCGATCGGGGAATGGATGTTCTCGCACGTGCTCGGAGTGAAGGACGAGCTGTTGACGGCCTGTATCCATGCCCTGCGCGGCTTTCTGCCGTTCGTGCTCGTCTTCCCTTGGCTCGATACGCTCAACGGCATCGTCATGGCCCACGGAGAGACGAAGCTAATGTTCGGCTCCCAGGTCGCCAACGCGATCCTGACGGCACTGACGATTGTGCTTCTCGTCCTTCTGCTGCCCGCTTGGAACGGCGTTCTGGGTTCCTTGGCGCAGTCGACGGGGGTCATCGCCGAAGTGCTGTTCCTGGCCTGGCTCTTCCGCCGCAGCCATCGGACGGCCAAACTGACCTAGCATCCAGAATAGGAGATTACGCAATGAACAACGGCTCAGTCATGCACGGGCAGCTCTTCGTGCTGCGCGCGCTCCAATTCGCCAACTACGCGGCCATGGTGCTGCTGGTCACCTACTTCCCGCTCTACTTTGAAAGCTTGGGCTTCTCGAAGCTGCAGATCGGCGCGATCTATTCGGTCGGACCGTTCCTGTCCATCGTATCCAACCTTGTCGTCGGCATTCTGAGCGACCGCATGAAAAACCTGCCTCGGATACTCAACGTGCTGTATCTTGTGCAGATTCTTGCTCTCGCCTTGCTGCTTCCCCAGAAGGAATTCGGCATGATGGCCGGCATCATGGCGCTGTTCTACCTGTTCCAGACGCCGAACAACTCGATGCTGGACAGCGTCTCGCTGCTCGCCGCCGAACGGATGAAGATCAGCTTCCCTTCGATCCGGATGTTCGGCTCGCTCGGCTACGCCGTTTGCGCCGTCGTGTTCGGATACGTGCTGAAGACGTTCGGCTCCGATCTGACGATCTGGCTCATTCTCGGCGTCGTGCTCGTCTCGCTCGTCTTCTCCTTCTTCATCGGCGATTATCAGGCGACGCTGCGCAAGTTCGAATTCCGGGGACTATGGGAGCTGCTCCGCCGCAGAGAGACGCTCATGTTCTTCGGCCTGATCATGGTAATCTCGGTCGCGCACCGTACGAACGAAGGTTTCCTGTCCATCGCCATGCGGGAGATCGGGGCCGACGACTCGGTCATCGGGTACGCCTCGCTCGCGTCGGCCGTCAGCGAGATTCCGATGTTTTTCCTGCTCGCCAAGTTCGGCCATCGCTTCCGCGAATATCCGCTGCTGGCCATCGCCAGCGCGTTCTACGTCATTCGGCTCGGCCTGCTCAGCTTGGCCGACGAGCCCTGGATGATGGTCGCGCTCCAGATGACGCACGCCATCACCTTCGCCATCTTCTACATTACGGCGCTGCGCGGCCTGCAAGCGCTCATCCCGGACGAATACCGCTCGTCGGGCCAAGCGGTGTTCGCCGTCGTCTGGTCCGGCCTCGCCGGCGTCATCGCGGGAACGCTTGGCGGCTGGCTGTACGATTCGTTCGGCCTGTCCCGCGTCTTCCAGACCGGCGCCGTCTTCGCTTTGATCGGCATGGTCGGCTTCCTTCTCGCTCATGTTCGTCGGCGGTAACCGCTCTTACAAAATCATGTCCAGGGACGCCAAGAAACCCTCCTTTGTCAAAATGGAAGCGTCGAGCTGCCATTCGCAAAGGAGGATTTCTTTTGTATATCCTATCAGCCCGTCTCGGCTTGAGGCTCCCACTTCGAATCTTCTTCCTTGTTCACGGTGATTCGGGAAATCCGCAAGTGATCGGTCTCTTCTATCGTAAACCGGAATCCTTCCTCGGCGATGACGAATTGGTTTTTCTTCGGCGGGTTCTCGATCTGGGAATAGATCCAGCCTCCGATCGTATCGTAGTCGTCGGTGGGCAGATCAAGCCCGAAGAAGCTGTTCACCTCTTCGATGAGCATCATGCCGTTGATGGAGTACGTATTGTCGTCGCGCTGCTCCACGTCCGGGCGTTCCTCGTCGAATTCGTCCTGAATTTCGCCGACGATCTCTTCCATAATATCTTCTAGCGTAACCAAACCGGAAGTTCCGCCGTATTCGTCGATCAGAATCGCGATTTGCGTCTTCTTCTTCTGCATCAGCTTAAGCAGCGCGCTGATCGGCATGCTCTCGGGCACCGTCGTCATCGGGCGCAACAGATCGCGAATGTCGATAACGGCGTTGTCCGGCACCTTCAGCAAGTCCTTGATATGCACGAAGCCGATAATGTTGTCCTTGTCTTTCTCGCACACGGGATACCTCGTATGCATCTCGCGCAGCGCGATCGCCCGATTCTCCTGGAAACTCAGATTGCCGTACAGGCAGCTCATCTCGGTCCGGGGAATCATGATCTCTCGGGCGTTCGTCTCCGAGAATTCGAAAATGTTATCCATTAGCGTAAGTTCGGTATTGTCGATCAATCCGCTCTTATGGCTTTCCTGTACCAGAATCCGGATCTCTTCCTCCGTATGCGCGGTGGAAGTGTCTTCCTTGACATCGATGCCGAACGGCTTCAGCAGCAAGCCTGCCGTTCCGTTGAGCAACCAGATGAACGGGTTCATCACTTTGCGGAAAAAGATCATCGGGGCCGCCGTCAGCAGGGTGACCGCCTCGGCCTTGCGGATCGCTACCGATTTCGGCATCAATTCCCCAAGCACGATATGGAGCACCGTTATGAACGAAAAGCCGATGATGAAAGACAGCGGATGAACCAGATTCTCGTTGAGATGCACGGCTGCGAACATGGGCTCGAGCATGCGGGCGATCGCGGGTTCGCCGATCCATCCCAGTCCAAGCGACGTCAGCGTAATGCCGAGCTGGCAAGCCGACAAGTACGCGTCCAGATGTCCGACCAGGTGGGAAGCCACCTTCGCTCTCTTATGCCCTTCTTGCGCCAAGCTGTCGATCTTCGAGCCGCGCGCCTTCACCATCGCGAATTCGGCAGCCACGAAGAAACCGTTCAGAAAAACCAACACGAAGATCAAAAATAAATCCACGCCTAACGGAAAGGGGTCAGGGTCCAAATGTTTCCTATCCTCGCCGATAGCTGGGAGGACAGGTACACCTCCTTATCGAATAAAAAGTATAAAAACTGAAAACTCTATTCCTTAAGCTTAGACGGTTTCGGGCACCCCGTCAAACGGCGATCGACCTCGTAATCCGCCGTAGTACCCATCTGTATTCGCTAGAGCCTGCCACCTATGCCGATTTTTCGGCCGTAAAGGCCGGATATCCCCGATTCCAACGAAAAAAGACCGTTTTTCCCGATCATAACCATTTTTTCCCTCGAAATGCCCGGGTTGTCCGCTCCAAACTCGCTCTATTCGCGTTTCCCTCTTCGCCTTAACTGATTTTGCCTGATTTTATCTTCCATCCCTTGCTCGGTCGCCTCGTAGAAGACGCTCGAAGACAGCTTGTCCGGAAAATAGCTCTGTTCGACGTAGTGGCCGGGATAATCGTGCGGATACTTGTACCCGACATGGCCGAGCTTCTGCGCTCCGCTGTAATGCGCGTCCCGCAAGTGCAGCGGAACTTCCGCGGATTTGACGGCGTCGAAGGCCGACATGATCTTCCCGATCGTCACCGCGATCGCGTTCGACTTCGGACTCTCCACCGCGAACAGAATCGCCTGCGCCACGATATACTTCGCTTCCGGCCAGCCGATGCGATGATAGGCTTCCATCGCGCTGACGGCCTGCACCATCGCCTGCGGATTGGCCAGTCCGATGTCCTCGCTGCAGGCGACGGTCAGCCGGCGCAGGAACACCATCGGGTCCATGCCCAGCTTCTCCACCGCGTACAGAAACCAGAACAGCGCCGCGTCGCTCGAGCCGCGTATGCTCTTGTGGAACGCCGACAGCACGTCGTACTGGGTCGATTCGTCGGCCTGAACCGTCGGCTGGCGGATCGATTCCACCGCAACTTCCAGCGTCACGCGGACGGTACCGTCCAACTCGGAGGGCGTCGTCACCGCAGCCAGCTCCAGCGCGGTCAGCGCCCGGCGAATATCGCCGTTGGCCATGGCAGCGATATGCTCCAGCGCCTCCTCGTCCGCCTGCAGCTTCATGAATCCGAGTCCCTTGACCGGATCGGCCAAAGCCCGGCGCATCGCGGCAAGCGAGTGCTCCTTCGTGAGCGGCTCGAGCCGGAACAGCGTCGAACGGGACAGCAAGGCTCCGTTCACGGAGTGGAACGGATTTTCCGTCGTGGCGCCGATGAAGACGATGATTCCCCGTTCGACGGCCGGAAGAAGCGCGTCCTGCCGGGCGCTGTTGAACCGGTGCACCTCGTCCAGGAACAGAATCGTCTTGCGGCCGTACATGTTTTTGCTGCTCTCCGCCCGCTCGATCACTTCGCGCACGTCCTTGACGGACGCGTCGACCGCGTTCAGCCGCACGAAATCGCCCTGCGTCTGTTTGGAAATAATGTGCGCGAGCGTCGTCTTGCCGCAGCCCGGAGGGCCGAACAGCAGAATGGACGACACGACGTCCCCCTCGATCGCCCTCCTCAGCAATTTCCCCGGACCTACCACATGCTCTTGCCCGATGTATTCGTCAAGCGTCTCCGGACGCATCCGGTCGGCGAGCAGCCGCCCGCGCGGCTCCGATTCCGCTTGGAAGCTGAACAAATCCATTCGTATTACCGCCTCTCTTCCTTATTATCATACCAGAAACTTTGATTTCCAGGAAGAGAAAGCGATCGTACGTTCGCTTACAAACCGTTCATCCGTTCCTTCACGATTTCCCTTCTCTCGCGGATATAATTGCGGATAACGAAGGGCTCTCCGATAAAGTCCTGGTACCGCCATCTGCGAGTGCCGTCGTTCTTGATATAAGGAGCGATCTTCTCCATCATTTTCTCCGCGACCGGCAGCAGCCGTTTTTCCGTGAACGGCCCGTTCAGAGCCTGCTGCAAAATCGATCGGTACTGCCTGCGAATAGAAGGAAACCCGAGCAGTTTGTTCGTCAGAACGTTGTACCCTTCCACCTTCACCAGATCGCTCTCGACGATGCGCCCGTAGCAATTGCGGCCCCATGTGCCTTCATAGTCCCACGGAATCATGCGCAGCTTGCCCGTTTTGCTGCTCCGATAGATCGCGTAGTTTTGCTCGAAGCCGTCGTAATTGCCGGTCAGAACCGCCCCGGCGAGCCATCGCAAGTAATTGTCCACGTCCAGGCGGGAGCGAATGAAGGCTTCCGCGCTCTTTCCTTGCAGGCGATTCAATCCTTTGATGAACGTCGTTAGCCTGGCCTTCTCGGCTTGGCGCCCGAACCGATACTCATAACCCGCGAGAAGAGATCTTTTCGGCCGGTCCGACTCCGACGAGATCAGCCCAAAGTCCGCACGGTTGTTGATCGCGTAGAATAGCGAGGAAGCTCCGATCTTTCTTCTTGAGAAAAACAGCTTCTCCACGCCCTCGATTTCCAGATAGACGCCTTTGGACTCTCCGTTAACCGTTAGAAGGACGTGCTTGGTGCGGGGGGCCGGGACGCCGATCATCGGGAAAAAGGCGAAGGAAAGCGCGTTGCGAATCATCGAAGGGTCGTCGTATTCGGCATTATAATGGAAGGCTTGATTTTTGCGGACGACTTCGTACGATTTTTTCGGATAGCTCCGCGTATGTCCTCCCCGGTAGCGGACGGAAACGGCCGAAGTCGCGCCGTTGGTTGACAACCGGGCGGCAACGTAGCGATCGTTCCATAAGTTTCTTTCCATTTCCCGGCTTGCGCTCTCGCTGATCTTGATCTCCCTGACCGCTAAAGGCATACTGTCTCCGCCTTTCTAATGAACCTCGTTCATCAGAATCAGCGTATGCCGCCCCGGCAATGGCGGAACGGCTTCCGTCTATAGCGGCCTATCAAAAAAAAGGCTCTTCGCGATGCGACCCGCGCAAGAGCCTCTCGATCCCGGAACCGCGATTAACGTTTGATTCGACCTTTTCTACCGCGCCCATTGACGGTATTTCGTCCGCCGCGGCGCTTGCCCGTCCGACCTCCGGTTCCTCCCGTCCTGCCTACCGTGCGGCCTCCGGCTCCTCCCGTCCTGCCTCCCGTGCGACCTCCGGTTCCTCCCGTCCTGCCTCCCGTGCGGCATCCGGTTCCTCCCGTCTTACTACCGCCTGTGAGTCCTTCTGCTCCTCCCGTCCTGCCTCCCGTGCGGCCTCCGGTTCCTCCCGTCCTGCCGCCTGTGAGTCCTTCTGCTCCTCCTGTCCGTCCTCCCGCTTCTCCGGTTTGGCCGCCTTCCCAATTTCCCCATGACATGTGGCCGTGGTCCGGACCCTTTTCAACCGGATCGAGATTAGGTTCCTGCTCTATGGGATCGTTCTGCGGGCCTTGCCTTTTCTTCCTCTTACCGCCGCCCTTCATCCACCAACACTTGCATTTACGATAATAGCGCTTCGGACGACACCTGTTATTCCCGTGCAATTGCATGCTCAATGATGTTGCACCTCCTGATTGAAGTTCCTACATCCTATGAGCAGCTTTCCCGAGCCGATAGAGACATGAGCAGAATCGGGAGAAAAAGGGCTATTTTTTCTAGTATTTCGCGGATTTTGGAACCTACTCGGACAACCAACCATATCTCTCAGAACCCGGTACACATAAATATGGAGTATAAACTCACTTCCCCCACAAGTGCAAAGGAGGGACAAACCAAGAGGAGAACAATCGCGAAGCTTGGCAAGCTTTTATGCCGCTCATATGTAATATCGTCGAACGGAATCATTCCAATCTATCATTTCCCCATCATGGAAGGAGAATGAATATGTTATTCAGTTTTTTCCAACCGCAGTCGTTCGTAGCCCCTCAGCAAAGAGAGACGCATTCCCGGCAGCATAACTACGTTCTTCAGGCCGGGCACTTGATCGGTCACAAAATCCGGGTGAACCGCGGTGGACCGGACAGCATCGAGGGTGTGCTTCTTGCCATCCCCGGAGATTACCTCGTCGTCCTGTCCGATAACGTCATCGTTTACGTCAACGGCTCTCACGTAAAAAGCATTACAGAAGGTTCAAGAAGCGGGGGCAGATCGGGCGGTAGATCCGGAGGCAGATCGGGTGGCCATTCCGGCAGACGCGTCGTTCACAAAAGCTTCATCAGCGCGCCGAATTTCCAGACACTGCTTTCCCGCATGCGCCATAAGCACATTCAAATCAACCGCGGAGGACCGGAAAAGCTTGACGGCTTCTTGGCGGAAATCTCTTCCGACAATGCCTTGCTGATCGTGGATCGCGAATTGGTTCGAATTCCAATCTTCCACATCAAGAACGTATCCGTCTCAATGAAAGGCAGCAAGCAAAGCAGCAAATCCAGCGGCAAAGATAAGCAAAGCAGCAAATCCAGCGGCAAAGATAAGGGAAGCAGCAAGTCCGGCGGCGGCAAGTCCGGCGGCGGTAAGTCCGGGGGTAAAAATAAAGGCGGAGGTCGCCGTTAAAACCCGCCAAACCCGGGATTAACGCAGTCGCAAAGGAGGTGCTCCCACCGTACTATGGAAATCTATTTGAACCAACCCGTATCCCTAATCGTATCCGGAGTTCGATTTCCCGTAAGTGGCAGGCTGATCGATCTTGGCCCCGATATTCTCGTTGTGCATAACGGCACCCAATACCTGTACGTTCCGATCGTTCACATCCAACATATGACCCGCAGCGCGTCTCAGGAGTCTCTATTCAGAGAACCTGCGGAACCGCCGCTCGATCCGGCGATGGATCTCTCGTATCGAAAAGTGCTGTTAAACACAAAAGGAATGTTCTCGGAGCTGTATATCGCCGGCAGACAAACGGTTCACGGCTACGTTACAAGCATCATGAACGATTTCTTCGTCTTCTATTCGCCGTTATTCCGCTCGTTGTACGTATCCATGCGCCATCTCAAAATTCTGGTGCCGTACGATCCGCAAGCGACGCCTTATGCGTTGGAGCAAGAGAAATTTCCGGTGCATCCCGCCACTGCGTCCCTAGCGCGAACGTTCGAGCAGCAGTTGAAAAAATTCGAGCACGAGTTCGTGATTCTCGACCTTGGAGAGCATCCCGAAAAAATCGGCCTTCTCAAGTCCGTGAAGGACAATCTGCTCGAACTCGTCACGGCGGACGGCTCCAGCACTTTTATCCATCTCGATCACGTCAAGACGATTCACCGGCCTTGATCGGCGCATAAACTCGAATAGGCTATCCCGGCAAAAATTGCTGGGATAGCCATTCTTGCGTTTCATCCGATGACTGGACTCAACCTATTGGCTTAGCTTCAAGAAGTTCCCTGAACACGACGCTGACCATAATCAATCCCGCCACCGGAGGCACGAAAGCGTTGCTCGCCGGCGGCTGCTTCGCTTTGCGGATTTCCGGCGCCGTGTCCGGAACGATCCGCTGCGTGACGTCCTCCCTCGGCCGGATCGGTTCCTCCGTCGAGAACACGACCTGGACGCCTTTCTTGATTCCCGCTTCGCGCAGCTTCCTGCGGACGACGCGGGCGATCGGATCGACCGTCGTCTTGGAAATGTCAGCGACCTTGAACCGGCTCGGGTCCGTCTTGTTCGCCGCGCCCATGCTGGAGATGATCGGAATGCCGCGCTCCAGACACTGCTTCATCAGATGAACCTTGTAGACGATCGTATCCGACGCGTCGACGACATAGTCCAGCGGATACTTGAACAGCTCCTCGTACGTTTCCTCCGTATAGAACATGCGGAGAGCGATGACGTCGCATTCCGGGTTGATCAGCTTGATCCGATCCTTCATCAGCTCCGCCTTCGGCTGGCCGACCGTCGTCGTCAGCGCATGGACCTGGCGGTTGATGTTCGTGATATCGACGACGTCCTTATCGATCAGAATAATCCGCCCGATACCCGAACGGGCCAGCGCCTCGGCGGCGATGCCGCCGACTCCGCCGATGCCGAGCACGGCCACGGTGCTGCCCTTCAGCGTCTCGAGGCCTTCCGGTCCGATCGCCAGCTCCGTTCTGGAAAATTGGTGCAACATCGATAGGTTCGCTCCTTTTGATTAGCCTTGGCTTTGCGCGACCGCTTCGTCCTCCGGCTTCGCTTCCGGAGCGGCATTCTTGGCCTGCGCCGCGACCGCTTTCGCCGACAGTCTTACGTGCAGGTCTTCCAGCTGGCGTTCCGCGACCGGCGACGGAGCGTCGCACAGCAGGTCGGTGGCGCTGGCCGTCTTCGGGAACGCGATCGTCTCGCGCAGGTTCGTGCGGCCCGTGAGCAGCATGACGAGACGGTCCAGACCGAAGGCGATGCCGCCGTGCGGAGGCGTGCCGTATTCGAACGCGTCCAGGAAGAAGCCGAACTTCTCCTTCGCTTCTTCGAGCGAGAAGCCGAGCGCCTTGAACATCTGCTCCTGCACGTCGCGACGGTAAATCCGCATCGAGCCGCCTCCGACTTCGTAGCCGTTAAGCACGATATCGTAGGCTTGCGCGCGGATCGCGCCCGGATCGCTGTCGAACAGCGCCAAGTCCTCGTCGTTCGGACGCGTGAACGGATGGTGCTCCGCGACGAAACGCTTCGCTTCCTCGTCCCAGCCGAGCAGCGGGAAGTCGACGACCCACAGGAATTTGTACGCGCTGTTGTCGATCAAGCCGAGCTCGCGTCCGACCTTGAGACGCAGGTTGCCCATGACGTCGGCCGCCGTCTTCAGCTTGTCGGCGGAGAACGTGATCAAGTCGCCTTCCTCGACGTTCAGACGCTCGGTCAACGCGGCGATCTCTTCCGGCTTGAAGAACTTCACGATCGGACCGTTCCACTTGCCTTCCTTGACCGTAATCCACGCGATGCCCTTGCCGCCGTAACGCGCCGCGAACGGCTGCAAATCGTCGAGCTCCTTGCGGCTCCAGCTTGCGCAGCCTTTGGCGTTAAGCGCCTTGACTACGCCTCCCGATGCGGCGACGGACGCGAATACCTTCACGTCGCTGCCCTTCACGATGTCCGTGACGTCTTCGATCTCGAGGCCGAAGCGCAGGTCCGGCTTGTCGGAGCCGTACTTGTGGATAGCGTCGTGGTACGTGAGCCGCTGGAACGGAGTCGGAATGTCGACGCCGATCGTCTCGCGGAACAGGCGCGCCATCAATTGCTCCATCATGCCGAGGAGCTGCTCTTGCGACAGGAACGACGTCTCGATATCGACCTGCGTGAATTCCGGCTGACGGTCGGCGCGAAGGTCTTCGTCGCGGAAGCAGCGGGCGACTTGATAATAACGCTCCAAGCCGCCGATCATCAGCAATTGCTTGAACAGCTGCGGAGATTGAGGCAGCGCGAAAAACTCGCCCGGATGCACGCGGCTAGGCACCAAGTAATCGCGCGCGCCTTCCGGCGTGCTCAAGGTCAGAATCGGCGTTTCCACGTCGATAAAGCCGTTCTCGTCGAGGAAGTCGCGGAACACCTTCGTCGCTTTCGAACGAAGCAGCAGCGTCTTCTGCATCTCCGGACGGCGCAAGTCGAGGTAACGGTACTTCAAGCGCAGCGATTCGTCCACTTCCACGCCGTCTTCGATCGGGAAAGGAGGCGTTTTGGCCGCGTTGATGACTTCCACTTGCGTGACTTGAACCTCGATTTCACCCGTAACCAGGTTGGGGTTGTACGTTTCCGGGGCGCGTTCGACGATTTTGCCCGATACGGCCAGCACGTATTCGTTGCGCGCGCGGCTGCCGAGCTCCAGCGCGTCCTTGGAGATTTCCGGGTTGAAGACGATCTGCACGATTCCCGTGCGGTCGCGCAAGTCGATGAAGAGCAGGCCGCCGAAGTCGCGCCAGCCCTGCACCCATCCGTTCAGCACGACGGTCTGTCCGACGTGTTCCTTCGTTATCTTGCCGCAGTCGTTCGTTTTGAGCATCATTGTGATCTTTCCCCTTTTTATGGTGTAATAAGCTTCCTGATCGCGTCCGCCAGTTCACTCAGCTTCACGGCCGTTTGCTCGCCGCCTGCTATCGGCCGCAGGGAGATTTCTCCCCGGTCCAACTCGTCGTCGCCCAGCACGGCCGCATAGCGGGCTCCGCTGCGCTCCGCCGCCTTGAACTGCGCCTTCGTCTTGCGCCCGAGGTAATCCCGCTCCGCGGCGATTCCCGCATCCCGCAGCCGCTGCGCCAGGCCGGGAGCCGCTTGCTCCGCCCGTTCGCCCAGCGCGACGATGTAGACGTCCGCCTGGTTGTCCAAGTCCGGCTTGATGCCCTGGCTTTCCAGCAGCAGCAGCGTCCGCTCCAGTCCGAGCCCGAGTCCGACGCCCGGCTTGTCGTCCCCGCCGATCTCCGCCACGAGCCCGTTGTACCGGCCGCCGCCGCCGATCGTATCGATCGCGCCGATTCCTTGCGCCTTGTACTCGAACGCCGTGTGCGTGTAATAGTCCAGCCCTCTGACGAGCCGCGGGTTCAGCCGGTACGGAATGCCCATCTCGTCCAGGCATTCGCGCACGCGCGCGAAGTGCTTCTCGCACTCCTCGTCCAGGCTGTCCAGAATCGACGGGGCGCCCGTGAACTTATCCTGGTCGACTTTGCAATCGAGCACTCGGAGCGGATTGCGGTCGATGCGCGCCTGGCAGTCCTTGCACAGGCTTTCGCGCATCGGCAGCAGAAAGGCGAGCAGCTTCTCCCGGAACGCAGCGCGGACCGCGGGCGTGCCGACGGAGTTCAAATCCACCGATACTCCGGACAGTCCCAGCTCCCTGTAAAAGTGATAACCCAAGGCGATCACTTCCGCGTCGAGCGCCGGGTCGTCGGAGCCGATCGCCTCGACGCCGAACTGATGGAACTGGCGGTATCTGCCCGCCTGAGCGCGCTCGTATCGGAACATCGGCCCGATATAGTACAGCTTCGCGATGTCCGGATCGCCGTACAGCTTGTTTTCCACGTAAGAACGGACGACGCCGGCCGTTCCTTCCGGACGAAGCGTCATGCTGCGCTCGCCGCGATCCTCGAACGTGTACATCTCTTTCTCGACGATATCCGTCGTCTCGCCGACACCGCGTTTGAACAGCTCGGTGCCTTCGAAGATCGGCGTTCTAATCTCTCTGAACCGGTAACGCCGGCAAATGTCGCGAGCCGTGCTCTCTACGTATTGCCATAGCTCGGAATTGCCGGGCATAATGTCCTGCGTGCCCGGAGGCTTCTGAAAACCCATGTCCTTCTCACTCCTAAGTCGCGCATAATCGGAAGCGGTCCTGCGGATCAAAAAAGCCCCCGTCCCATGACGATCTCGCTTAAAGATCGTCAGGGACGAGAGCTTGTCGTTACGCTCCCGCGGTGCCACCCGTCGTTCAAGCCCCGTCTTCCGACGACGGCTTGCTGCTTATGTCCGGTTAACGCCCGGCTGCGCCGCGATGCTACTAGGCCGATCCTGACACGAGTGCGTCAGGCGGGCGGTTCCCATCGGGTTCTCGGGGAGGTCGTTCGTCCGATCATTGCCGGAAAGCTTGCAGCCATATCTGCAATCGTTACCGAGCGGCGATCGCCGCGGCCGGTTGCAAGAAGGGCTTTCCTCTCTGTGGGCTTGGGGCCGGATTACTTATTCCCGTCATCGAATCTGAGGCTTTGGAAATACAATTGTAATTTATTGTAGTCTGTTGCGGTACGCCTGTCAAGAAAGATCCTTATCAGGATGCCCAGGCCGTGCAGGCCGCACTCCAGCACAAAGAAAATAACCTGTCGAAAATCGACAGGTTCAATAGTTGTTTATATTGAAAAAGGGGGTCGTCTATAGATTAGACGATAAACTTTAAGCTCGCGTGTATAACAGATTACAGTTTGATTACAAAAAAGTAAGCGTTCCATTTGTCGTCTTCGCCGGCAGGAGCCGACAAGACTTGAAGGAACCGCTAAAAGGTCAGCATAATCTCGTATCCCAGCCGCTCGTAATGCGCGACCCGCCTCTGAAACTTCCTCAGCTCCGCGAAATCGTGCTCCATCAGATGCATGTCCACGATGAAGGCCCGATCGGCGGAAGTAGGCCGGGACGACTCGAAGTGCGCGACGATTTCTTCCAGAATGCGGTCTCCGTCGTCATGCGCCAAAATGTGATAATATCCGTCTTCCCGCGTCCCGCAATATTCCCATCCCGAAGCCACGGCTTTCCCCCTCGGCTGCTGCGCGGCGCATCCGCCTCGCTCCGGCCTTCCTCCGTTACCCTCTGCCGCCCGGAGGATGCCTCCGGCCGTTGGAGGCTCCGCCCGCAGGACCGGCCCCGAGCTCGCCTGCGAATTCTTCGCCTTGCGACGCCAGAGCCATCGCCTCCCTGCGCTCCGGCATAAGGCCCTCCTGCATCAGCCACAGCGCCGTCTTTTCCTTCCGCGATTGTCTCATGTCTTCTCCTGCCTTTACTCCAAAAGTAGGGATTTGACATGTATTATGGCCCAATCGCGGCTTTCCCAAACGGTCAGCGGCTTTCCAGAATCAGCGTCACCGGACCGTCGTTCACGAGCGACACGTCCATCATCGCCCCGAACTTGCCGGTTTCGACCCGCAGTCCCCGCGCGCGCAACAGCTCGTTAAACTTGTCGTACAGCGCTTCGGCCAGCTCGGGTCTGGCCGCGCCCATGAAGTTCGGCCTCCTGCCTTTGCGGCAGTCGCCGTACAGCGTGAACTGCGACACGGACAGCACGTCGCCCCCGACGTCTTCGACGGACAGATTCATTTTCCCCGCATCGTCCTCGAAAATTCTCAGCCCGGCCAGCTTGTCCGCCATCCAGGCCAAATCCTGCTCCGTATCCTCCTGCCCGACTCCGACGAGCAGCAGCAACCCTTTGCCTATCGCGCCTACGACTTCATCGCCAACGGTAACCTTGGCGTCGGATACCCGCTGCAAAACGACTTTCATCTTTCCGCTTCCTCCGTCTCCCGCCGCTATTGCATCATCCGCTGCACGGAAAAAATATCTTTGACCCGCTTGATCTTGTCGACGACCGATTGCAGATGCTCCTTGTTGCGAATCAGAATCGTCATGTGCATGATCGCCATCTTGTTTTTGTCCGACCGTCCGGACACTGCGGCGATGTTCGTCTTGCTCTCGGATACGGCCTGCAGCACCTCGTTCAGCAACCCCCGGCGATCGTGGCCCAGAATCTCGATCTCCACGCTGTAATTGGCGTCGACCGAAGATTCCCATTCGACCTCGATGACCCGCGCCGCTTCCTCCCCGTCCTCTCCGGTCGGAATGTTCGCGCAGTCGGAGCGGTGGACGGACACGCCCCGGCCTCTCGTAATGTAGCCGATAATATCGTCTCCCGGCACCGGGTTGCAGCAGCGAGCGAAGCGGACGAGCAAGTTGTCCACACCTTTGACGCTGACGCCGTGAGACGTCCGCTTCTTCTCCGCGGACGATGAGGCGGGCGCCTTCATCTCTTTGACTTCGGCCGTCAGCTGGATCTGCTGCGCTTCCTCCGCTTCCTTGCGCAGCTTCTCGGTCAGCTTCGTGCAGATCTGCGCCGCCGTAATGCCGCCGAAGCCGATCGCCGACAGCATATCCTCCACGTCGTTAAACGTAAATTTCTTCGCCGCGTCCAGCAGCTTCTCGTCCGCCGTCCATTCATGCGGCTCCAATCCGAGCCTCTTCAGCTCCCGTTCGAGCAGCTCGCGCCCTTTGTCGACGCTTTCCTCGCGTTTTTCTTTTTTGAACCATTGGCGGATCTTGCTTCTCGTATGTGAGGATTGCGCGATTTTGAGCCAATCCTGGCTCGGTCCGTAAGAATGCTTGGACGTCAAAATCTCCACAATGTCGCCGGTCTTCAGCTTATGATCGAGCGGCACGATCCGACCGTTGACCTTGGCGCCGATCGTCCGGTTTCCTACCTCGGTATGCACCCGATAGGCAAAGTCCAGCGGCACCGAACCGGCGGGCAGCTCGAATACTTCGCCCTTGGGCGTGAACACGAACACCAGGTCGGTGAAAAAGTCCATTTTGAGCGATTCCATGAACTCCGCCGCATCCCGAGTCTCCTGTTGAAGCTCGATGATCTCGCGGAACCAGTTCATTTTCTCCCCGAAGCTGCCCGGAACGACGCCCGCGGCATTGCCGTCCTTGTACGCCCAGTGCGCCGCGATCCCGAATTCGCTCGTTCGGTGCATCTCCCACGTGCGGATCTGCACCTCCGTCGGCTCGCCCGTCGATCCTACGATCGTCGTGTGCAGCGACTGGTACATATTCGCCTTCGGCATCGCGATATAATCCTTGAACCGGCCTGGCATCGGCTTCCACAGCGTATGAATGATTCCAAGCGTGGCATAGCAATCCTTCACGTTGTCGACCAAGATCCGGATCGCCAGCAAATCGTAGATTTCGTTAAACTGCTTGTTGCGCGTCATCATCTTCTTATAAACGCTGTAGATGTGCTTCGGACGCCCCGAGATATCGCCTTGGATCCCCATCTCCTCAAGCTTCTCGCGAATTTTGTCGATGAGCTCGGTAATATATTTCTCCCGCTCCGTCCGCTTCATCTTCATCAGATGGGCGATGCGGTAATATTGCTGCGGATTGAGGAAACGAAGCGCGATATCCTCCATCTCCCACTTGATGGCGCTGATCCCGAGGCGGTGAGCGATCGGGCAGAAAATGTCGAGCGTCTCCTGCGCGATGCGCCGCTGGCTCTCCTCGGATTGAAACTTCAACGTGCGCATATTGTGCAGACGGTCGGCCAGCTTGATCAGAATGACGCGGATATCGTTGGCCATCGCGACGAACATTTTACGATAGTTCTCGTTCTGCTGCTCTTCCTTGGACCGGAACTGGATTCGCTCCAGCTTGGTCAAGCCGTCTACGAGTCCCGCCAGCGTCTCCCCGAAACGTTCGCGAAGATCGTCGAGCGTTACCTTGGTGTCCTCCACGACATCGTGAAGCAGAGCCGCCATCACCGTCACGACGTCCATCTGCATGCCCATGCAGATTTCGGCCACGGCGACCGGATGCAAAATATAAGGTTCGCCGGATTTGCGAACTTGGCCGCGATGCGCTTCTTCGGCAAATTCGTAAGCATCCCGGATTTTCTGCAAGTCTTGCTCTTTCATATAAGTAGATGCTTTCTCGAGAAGCAGCTCCATGCCCATGCCGAATTCCTTTCCGCCGGCGCCTTACGCCAGTGTTTTCCCCAGAAGTATTGCTACCATTATGCCTCTTCGCGACAGGAAACGTCAACCTTGGCCGAGAGGCTTTAGTCCTAGGTTTGCTGCGACGATACAACAACTTATGACATCGGCCTGCGAAACGCGATAGCAAAAAAGACGCTCCGTTCCGGCAAAGCAGCCGTGGAGCGTCTTCTTGTTCCTCCGTACGGGGGATTAGTAAGTGACGAGCGAGGCGACGTCGATGCCGCCCAGCTTGTCGCGTCCGTTCAGATAGCTTAGCTCGATGAGAAACGCGGCGCCTACGATGTCGCCGCCAAGCTGGTTGATCAGGCCGATCGTCGTGGAGATCGTGCCGCCCGTGGCGAGCAGGTCGTCGGCGATCAGAATTTTCTGGCCGGGGTGAATCGCGTCCTTGTGGATGGCCAGCCGATCCTTGCCGTATTCCAGGTCGTAAGCCGCTTCGACCGTCTCGCCGGGCAGCTTGCCGCTTTTGCGGATCGGCACGAAGCCCACGCCAAGAGCAAGCGCGAGCGGAGCTCCGATGACGAAGCCGCGCGCCTCCGGTCCCGCGATCAAGTCGATTGGTTTGTCCTTCACGAGCTCCTTGAGCGCGTCAATGGCGGCGCGGTACGCTTGGCCGTCCTTGAGCAGCGTCGTAATATCCTTAAACCGGATGCCCGGCTGCGGGAAATCGGGAATGACGCGGATATAGTCTTTGAAATTCACGATATCATACTCCTTTATAGAGGTCGTGCTTATTGGCGAAAACGTATTCGTTCGAGTTCACGAGTAGCATTATACACTTTTTGAACGGCCTTTGGCTAGGGCGTGTATGCAAACCCGCTCAGGGGCATCTTTCACCGCCTTTTCGCCCCCTGCTTCGTCACTTTTGCTTGACGTACCTCCGAGGAGCGAGGCTGTCGACAATCGAACGATTACGCTCCCGGGGCGCTGCCCGGCGCCCCGTTATCCGGCTCGATGGCAGGCCGTCATCCAGTTCCTCAGCTCTTCCGTCCTCATCTCCGCCAGCCCGCGCAAGGCGGCCTGATCCTTCGCTTTGCGATAGCGAGACGATTCGCTCAGCTCCTTGCGCGGCGGATTGGCGACGACCTTGCGCGAGACGCCATCCGCGGCGATGAACCCCAGTTCGACGAACACTTCGTGCATCATTCGGACGGTGGCTAGCGGCCAAGCCGTTGCCTCCGCCGTCTCCCGCAGAAACCCGTCCGGACTGTCCAGCCAGCTTCCCCGCTTGCGGCACATCGCGTATACTTCCGCGAAATGCCGACGTTCCGGGAACTCGCCTTCCTTGCCCGCCTGCGGCCTGCTTCCTACTCCCGACACGTCGTCCGCAAGCACCGTCACCCGCTCCAGCCCCCGCTCGGGCAGCAGCCAGCTTCGAAGCGCGACGACCTCCCGTTCCTGCTTCGGCAGCCCGACAAGCACGAGATGGCGGATATCGTCCGGCAGCCAGGCGCTGTCCTCCGACGCTGCCGCGGCGATTTCGGACGAAGCGTCTAACCCGGCCGGCGTTCCATATAAGCCGATCGTTACTCCCGCCATCGCATAACGGCCGACGGCTTCATGATAGGCCGCTTTGGAGGCGCATGCGACGGCGAGCCTGTCAGCTTCTGCTTCGATCAGACGCTCCAGCGCCTCCCACGGGCTTCGTTCCGCGCGCCGGTCGTTCACGAACAGATGACGCGAGCGATAATCCTGGAACATCATCTGCGTCTTCCGATTGCCGTTCCATTCGTTGACGCTCAGTTCGCCGAGCAGATCGATGCGCATTCCCGGCGCCATTCTGTCCCGTTGCGGTCCCATGCCGAACGCGACGACCTCAAGCGACCTGCCCTCCTGCTCGACCGTTAATCTTAGATGCTTGTCTTCCTTCCCCATCGTGCGGCATTCTTTGATGATAACGTCCTGCAGGACGACGCGAGGCGTCGGATTCCCGTTGCCGAACGGCTCCAGCACCGCCAACTGATCGACCGCGCGCAAGTTGACGTCTTCCAGCGACACGTACAGGTCGACGCGCCGCTTGGGCTGCCAATCCTCGTCCGTCAGCCGCTCCCCGGCGATCCGGTCCAACCGCCTGCCAAGCTCCGCCACGTTGTCCGCTCGCAAGGTCATTCCCGCGGCGGCCTGATGTCCGCCGTAATGCTCGAGCAGATCCGCGCAGTCTGTCAGCGCGGCGTACAGGTCGAATCCGTCGATGGAACGCGCTGATCCTTTGCACAACCCCGTCTCCGCATCGATGGCGAGAATAACGGCCGGCCGGTAATAACGCTCCACCAGCTTGGAGGCGACTAGACCCGCGATACCGGCGTTCCAACCTTCCTTCGCCAGCACGATCGCCCGTCTCGGCCTCTCCCCGTCGGCTTCGCGCAGCTTAAGCCACATTTCGTCCGCTTCGGCCGTCGTTCGCTCCACCAGCTCCTGACGCTCGGTGTTCAGCCGATCCAGCTCGTCCGCATAAGCCTCCGCCTCCGCTTCGCTTGCCGCGGCCAGCAGCTTAACCGCGCTGTCGGCATGCTCCAGCCGGCCTCCGGCGTTCAGCCGCGGAGCAAGCTGGAAGCCGACCCTGCCGCTGGAGATTTCGCCGATGTCGATGCCCGCCACTTTGGCCAACGCCCGAATGCCCGCCGGAGGCGCTTGCCGCAGCTGCGCCAGTCCGAGACGGGCGATAATCCGATTCTCGCCCGTCAGCGGCATCAGATCCGCGATCGTTCCGATCGCCGCCAAGTCAGCGTATTCGAGCACCGGACGTCCGAGCATCGCATGCGCCAGCTTGAACACGACGCCCGCGCCGCACAGCCCCTTAAACGGATAAGGACAATCCTTCTGCTTCGGGTTGACGAGCGCGATCGCGGCGGCCGGAAGCTGCTCGGGCGGTTCGTGGTGGTCGGTGACAACGACGTCGATGCCGAGGCTTGCGGCATAGGCGATCTGTTCGACCGCGCTGATGCCGTTGTCTACCGTAACGAGCAAGCGAACGCCCGCGGCGGCGGCCAGATCGATCGCAGCGTTGTTCAGCCCGTAGCCTTCGCGGCTTCGATGGGGAATGTAGGTATCGAAGGCTGCGCCAAGCTCCGTAAGGAGCCGGATCATCAGCGCGGTCGAGGTCACGCCGTCGGCGTCGTAGTCCCCGTACACGCGAATGCGCTCTCCTTCCCGCGCCGCGCGTCCGATCCGTTCTACCGCCTCCGCCATCCCCTTCATCCGATAGGGATCCAGCAAAGCTTCGGCGGACGGATCGAGGAATGCGCGCGCTTCTTCGATCTCGTTCCAATCGCGCCGCGCGAGCGCGCCCGCAACGAGCCGACCGACGCCAAGCTCGGACATCAGCTTGTTCTCCCGCTCCGCAGCCGGCTGCGGCATATCCCATCTGTACTTCGATCTGATCATTCCCCGTCTTCCTTCCCCAATTCCTTCCTTAAAGGCGAAACGATCCGCCGCCCATTCCGGCGGCGGATCGCGAAATACGCATTATTGCAGCATAGAGGACATCTCTTCCTCTTGGTGATTCGACTTGTACGGATACCCCGGATCGTACGGCTGCACCTTGACATTGACGTCCATGACGTGCAGAAACCGCTTGGTCAGCATGCGCCTAACCCGATTCGCGACGTCCTGCCCTTCGAAAACGCTGATTCGCGGATTCACTCGAATGGAGACGTCCAGTACGACGTAATGCCCGCGCTCCCGCGCCTTCACCTCGTCTACGGCAACGACGCCGTCGATTCTCTGCACCGCCTCGAGCAGCGTCTGAGCGTCGGACTCGTCGATCGAGCAGCGGTTGGAAGCCCGTACGACGTCTGCGGTCAGTCGGTAACCCATTCTGACGACGAATACCGAGACGACCAGCCCTGCGGCCGGATCGAGCACGTAGAGAAACGGCATGTCGGTCCAAGAACCGACGACCGCTCCCGAAGTGCCGACAAGCGCGGTCAGCGAGGCGAAAATATCGGAACGGTTGTCGCCGGCTCGATCGCCGCGTATGCCGCAGCGGGTGTCGCATCTGCGTTTGTAGCGGACGAGCGCCTCCCGTGCGCCGATGCCCGCAGCGATGACGATAACCGCGCCGACTCCCGGAGCTTCTTCGGTTCCGTTTGCGACGGTGCGGATCGAAGAAACGCCCATCTCGATTCCGGCGACGAGCAGAATCGCCGACAAGACGATCGCCGCAACCGACTCCGGATGACGGGACGAGCTTGCCGGGTTCGGATCGAGCCTGGCCTTGCGCAATCCCAAATAGGTCGTGAACGTGCCGGCGCAATCCGCCGCAGAATGGCAAGCATCCGCCAGCAGCGCCTTGCTCCCCGTCAGCCAGCCGACGGAGCCTTTCACGATAAAGATGCCGAGCAGCCCCCATACGGATGCCAGGGAGCCGCGTTCCGCGGTAAGAGAACGTTGAACCGTAGCCACTTGAGCCCCCCTTTCCGTTGCTTACGGCGTGCTTTGCGGCTTTACGGCCACCTTTTTCAGCGGTTCCTTCTTCTTGAAGTACAGCCATACCTGGCTGGCGATGAAGATCGAGGAGTAAGCCCCGCTCGCCAAACCGATGATGATCGCAAGCGAGAACAGTCTGATCGATTCTCCGGCGAAGATGAATAAGCAGACGGCCGCGATCAGTACCGTTATGACGGTATTGATCGAACGCGCCAACGTTTGCCAGATGCTGTCGTTGACCAGCTTATTCAAATCCGCATGGCTTTTGATTTTCGCGAATCGCAGGTTTTCCCGGATCCGGTCGAAAATAACGACCGTGTCGTTGATCGAGTACCCGATAATCGTCAGCACGGCGAGAATAAACGGCAGATTGACCTCGAGCCGGAAGATCGAAAACACGCAAATGACGAACAAGGCGTCGTATACGGTAGATACAATAGCGCCAAGCGCGAAGCGCCATTCGAAGCGGATGACGATGTAGAGCATGATGCCGACGCTCGCAACCGCCATTCCGATCAATGCGTTTCTCTCCTGCTCCTTGGCGATATCGACGTCGACGATATTGATTTCGAATGAGGCATCGGGATCCAGCTTGGCCAGAAATTCCGTCTTGAAATCCTTCTCCTGCTGTTCATTCAGCGCCGTCTTGAAGCGAATCGATTCCCGGTTTTCCCCGGACGCCAGCGTGTAGTCCCCCAGGTTTTGTTCGTTTATGAAAGTTTTGACCTGCGTTTCTTCCAATTTCTTAGTCGTGGATACGTCCACGGAGGTGCCGGAGCTGAAATCGATCCCGTAGTTCAATCCGAACACGCCGAGCGCGACCAATCCGATCAACAGAACCGCGGCGGAGGCGGTCAGGAAAATACGGCTGGATTTGACGAAGTCGAATTTCCGACTAGAGCGCATTGATTTCACTCTCCTTCACGTTGTAATACTTCGGTTTGGTGAAGTAAGAGCTCTTCACGAGCAAGTTAAGCAAGTAACGGGGAAGGAATACGTTCGTGATGATATTGACCGCGATGCTCCACAGGAAGACGATCGCGAAGCTCTTGACGATGCCATGTCCCATGAATAGAAGCACGAAGCCGGCGATCGCGGACGTCAGATGCGCGTCGATGATCGTGCGAAAGCTGTTCTTCGCTCCGGCTCGCAGGGAAGAGGCGATCGACTTGCCGCTGCGCAGCTCCTCCATGATCCGTTCGGCCGTAATGATATTCGCGTCGACGGCAATGCCGACTCCGAGCACGAACGCGGCGATGCCGGGAAGAGTCAGCGTCGCGTTCATCAGATAGAGAACGCCAAGCAGCATCCATACGAACACGATCAGGCAGAGGCTTCCGACGAAACCCGGAAGCCGGTACATGAAGACCATGAACGCCAGGATCAGCACCGATGCGAGCAGACCCGCGAACAGCGTGTCCTCCAAGGCTTTCTGGCCCAGCGTCGCGCCGACGCTCTGCGTATATTTCTCCGTCAGCTTAAGCGGCAGTGCACCCAAGTTGATAATGTCGGCCAACTCCTGCGCCTCTTGCCGGGAGTCCTGACCGGTAATGACGGCCGTTCCGTCGGTCAGCGCTTGCTGCACTACCGGAGCCGATTGAAGCTGGTCGTCGAGGAAAATGGCCAGTTGCTTGCCCACGAGCTTGCTCGACGCGTCGGCCAGCTTCCGCTTGTCCTTCACTTCGATCCGTACCATGTAACTGTTGAGATCGCCCATTTCGACTTTCGCGGCGCCTTCCTTAAAGTCGGAGCCGTACAGCTCCACGTTGCAATAGGAACCGTCCTCGCAGCCTACCGAGCTGCGGAATTGAAGCTCCGCCGGGCGTTTCATCAGGTCGCGGATTTTCTGAATCGCTTCATCCCGCTCTTTGGCGGTTTCACCCGTCGAAACGGCGATTTTCAGGCGGATCCGGTTGCTGCCCTCCGTCGTGACCTCCGGCTCGGCCACGCCGTTCCGGTTCGCCCGTTCTTCCAGACTCATCGCTGTCCGGGTAAGCGATTCCTTGGTGACGGTGCCGCCCTCCGTGAGCGGATGGGCCTCGTACAAAATTTCGACCCCGCCTTTCAGATCGAGCCCAAGCTTCGTACCGTTCAGCAGCCCCGGGGTGAAAACGCCCATCACGGCGAAGCCGACGAGAACGACGAGCACGAAAGCTACAATACGTTTCATCTCTGTTGCGGTCCCCTTTCAAATCTCAATGTTCCTATTATACCTACGCGATCAAAAGGAAGTCAAAAAGAAAGGGACTACTCCCTGTCCATCGAAAGATGTCGGGAATAGTCCGCTCCTCTACTTGCGATACTCGCCTCTATACATATTCAGGGTAATGTAGTTCATAAACTGCGTAACCTTCAAGGATAAAATATCGTTCACGATTTCGTGCAACGGCGGGATTCCTTTCTTATGGTACTTGTCGCTGACGCATTCCCACACGTCCGCCCCCGTCACCTGCTCGTAGCCGATCAGATGAAACTCTTCCGCTTTGCTGCGGCATAGCTGCTCAATCGTATCGTTCAGCTCGTCCTCGTTCAATCCGGATTCGTTCTCGGTCGTATCCGGGACGACGGTCGGCATACTATTGTCCTGCTCCTCCAACAGCGATTCCCTCCTGCCCGATGTAAGTGCAACGTCGTTATCCTTATCATCCTTTATATTCTTTCTCCGTTCAACCCCCGATTTCCTTCCAAAGGCATGAAGATGGACAACCCTTGCATACATATGGACTAACCCATGCTAGGGAAGAGGGATCTCTTTGAGCTTGCGCAAACAATCTTTCATCCAAGGCGCCATGATTTTGCTGGCGGCCGGACTGCTGAATCGGGTGCTCGGCTTCGTGCCCCGCATCGCGCTGCCGAGAATGATCGGCGCGGAAGGCGTCGGACTGATCCAGCTCGTCTTCCCCTTCACGATCGTGCTTCTGACGCTGATCTCCGGAGGCATCCCGCTCGCGGTCGCCAAGCTCGTCGCGGAGGCGGACTCGAAGAACGACTCGGCCGGAGTGCGCCGAATTCTCAAAATCGCGGTCTCGATCTCGCTCGGAATCAGCTTGGTCGCCGCGGCGCTGTGCTTGGCGCTGTCGGAGTTCATCGCCACGCGAATCATGACCGATTCCCGGGTGCACACCGCTTTCCTCGCCATGATTCCCATTCTTCCGCTCGTGGCCGTCTCTTCCGTCTGGCGCGGCTATTTTCAAGGCAAACAGAACATGATCCCCACCGCGATGTCCCAGACGGCAGAGACAGTATGCCGCATCGTGTTTACGCTGCTGCTCGCTTGGCTGCTGCTGCCCTACGGCTTGGAGGCCGCCGCCGCGGGAGGAGTGCTGGGCATGGCGGCCGGAGAATGCGCGGGCCTGCTCGTGCTGTGGCGGCAATTCGTTCGCGACCGCGCCAAAGAGCCCTCGCCTTCGGCATCGGGCTCCGGCAAAGCTCCGGCAAGGAGCTATTCCCGCGAATTGCTGAATACGGCCGTTCCGGTAACCGGCAGCAAAATGATCGGCTCCCTCTCCTACTTGCTGGAGTCGATTCTGACCGTAAGAAGCTTGACGATCGCCGGCATCGCTGCCGCGGGAGCAACGGCTCAATACGGAGCGCTGCAAGGGATGGTCATCCCGCTGCTGCTGCTGCCGGGAGCACTGACGTACTCCTTGGCCGTATCGCTCGTGCCGTCCTTGTCCGAAGCGGCTTCCCGGGGCGATTGGTCCACGATCCGCGTGCGGCTTCATCAATCGATGAAGCTGGCCGTCATTACGGGGGCGCCCTTCGTCGTCCTGCTCTCGCTGATGGCCGCTCCGGTGTGCAAGCTGCTCTACGGGGACGATTCGATGGCCCACATGCTCAGATGGATGGCGCCGCTGGCGATTTTCCTGTATATGCAAGCTCCCCTTCAGGCCGCCCTGCAGGCGCTTAACCGCCCTGGAACCGCCCTGTTCAACACCTTTGCCGGAGCGGCCGTAAAGCTCGTTCTCATCGTCCGACTCGCCACCGACCCGCAGCTCGGCATGATCGGCGTCGTCATTGCCATCGGCGTCAACATGATGCTCGTCACGCTGCTTCACTGGATCAGCGTCGCTCGTCTTACGGGATTTCGGATGCGCCCGCTCGAGTTTCTCAAAGTCACTGCCGCGATGATCGTCATGAGCGCGGCGACTTTGCGAATCTGGGAGTTCGACTGGTTCGGTCCGAGCGCCGCCGATCTTATCCTTGCGGGGGCGGCAGGCATCGTCGTCTATGCGGTGCTGCTCGTGCCTCTCCGGCTGGTCGATCGTGCGGACGTCTCCAGAGTGCCGATCATCGGGCGTTATCTGACTCCACGCAATCCGCAATAGTCAGTCAGGCCGAATCGGCCGCCTCATCGCAGCATCTGCGTTATTTGCGGTACTGCTTGCCAGTCGGCTGCCGTTTACTTTTTGTCCACGTACAGCTTTCCTTTATAGTCGATGCTACAGAAAAACACTTGCTTAAAGTTGTCCACGTCGTACTGCTGCAGCTCGCTCTTTAACCAGAACCGGGTTTTGCCCAGCTTTTCCAAATTGTCGTCCTGAACCTGACCGTCCATAATGAGCGGCAGCGGCAGCAGCTCATAGCGTATTTTCGGACTCGCGTCAGCTTTTCCGTAACCGGTCTGGCCGGAATCCCCCGAGGAAGAATCTCCGCTCGAGTTGCCGGAACCTCCGCCGCTATTGCTGTTGCCGCTTCCGCTGCGGTCCTTAACAATAACCGACAGTTTGCCGGTCGATTCCAACACGGCCAGCTGGACTTCGTCGAGATCGGATACCTGATTTTCCCGCAGCTGAAGCATCAGATCGTCCAGATTGTATCTTTGGCGCAGCATCTCCTTGCGGTTCAGATGCCCGTCTTGAACAAGAACGCTCGGCTTGCCGTCGATCAGCAGGCGCATCGTCCGGTTTTTCAGCGAAAGGAAGGCGATCCCGATTTGGATCAGCACCAGCATAACGATCGGGGCGATGGCCGTCATCATCCCCTTCTCCGTCGACTCGATGACGATGACGGCGATTTCCGCGATCATGATCGAGATGACCAGATCAAATACCGACAGCTTGCCGATTTCGCGCTTGCCCATCATCCTCATGATCAGGAAGATGAAGAAATACATGAAGATCGTCCGAAGCAATATCGCCGTCAGTTCCATGTTTCCCTCCGTATTTCGCCCCGGCGCGGCAGCCCGTAACTGCTTGGCTCATGCCGGGTAAGGTAGCTCGGACCTATAGTGTCACCGCCGCTTAATCCCGTCATTCCGTTCTTCCCTGCGGAAAATATGGTAATCCCTGCCCGATCCCGCTTCGAAAATCGGGGCGGGCCTGTACTACGAACCGTTTGCCCGCCATAAGCTGATACAAAACCTATTTCGTTAGGAGTGATCGGCATTGAGTTCGTTATCCCGCATATTCGGGCTGCGCAATGCTTCTCCCGTCGCCTCGGGTCTGTACTGGTCCGGCATTTGGCTTGCCGTCGGCGCCCTCATCCTGTCCATCCTGCTTACCGGCTCTTCCCTGAACGAATCGAACATGCTGCCTTGGGTGTTCGGCGTGCACGGCTTCGCGAATTTCGCGGGCGGCTTCGTATCGGCCAAAAAATCGGGACGCCGGGGATGGTACTTCGGCATGGCCAACGGCTTGCTCTACTCCGTGCTGCTGGTGGCCATCAGCTTCCTGGCTACCAACGCCGGCTGGTCGTCGGCCGTTCCCATCCTGCTGCTCGTCGCCTGCCTCTCCGGGGCCGTCGGGGGAATACTCGGAGTCAACGCCGGTTCCGGCGCGAAATCCCGTTGACGGGTGAAAGCGCCTGCCATGTGATATAATAGGCTGGTGCTATCAACTTCGTGTTCGGAGGACGCGTCATGACTTTATTTCACAGTATGTCGACCGTGGCATACTCCACCGCGCTCGCCGTCGCCGCGCTGATCTGGTACGGCACGGGCCGGCAGCCTCTCGCGGTCGGTCTGGCGTTCGCCAAAGCCTTGATCGGTTCGCGCAAGTATTTACTGTTTTTCGTCTCCGTATTGGCGATCTTGCTGGTGAACAAATACGAGCTGCATCTCGAAGAGTGGATCAACGTCTCTTACGACCTGACTCCGATGCTGACCGGATGGGAAGGAGCCTGGCAGGCCAATCTGCAAAGCCTCTTGAAATCCGACGTCCTGATCGGTTTTACCGCGATATTCTATCTGGTGCTGTTTCAAGCTTCGATGATCGCCTCGGTCGGCATCTATACGTACCTGCGGAACATGAGACTCTATTACGCCCTTTGCGTTGCGATTGTGCTCAATTATTTGCTGGCCGTGCCTTTCTATCTGTTCGTTCCCGTGAACGAAGCCTGGTACGCGAATCCGCAAATCCAGTTTCTAATGCTTAACGTTTTCCCCACTTTCGAGCAGCACTATCGTTCGTTGTCGGGCCTGAACAACTGCTTTCCGAGCCTTCACACCTCGCTCTCCGTCACGCTCGCCCTGGTTGCGAGCAAGTCCGGCATACGCCGGTGGGCGGTATTCGCTTGGATCAACGCGATCGTCATCGTCTTCGCGATCTTCTATCTCGGAATTCACTGGTTTACGGACATGATTGCCGGACTGGCGCTCGCCGGTTTCAGCGTGTACGTCGGCTTGAAGATCGGAGCCTGGGCCGAAAACCGTTCTTACTCGGGCGCCAGCGTCCAGCACCGCGACAAGCTCGAACCGCCTTACCCCGTCGAGTCTTGACGGCGCAGACGCGCAAAAAAAGCCTTCCCGTCCCGGAACGTTATCCGGATGGGAAGGCTTTCGTGCTTGCAGGAGATCAGGACTTTTCCAACGATGGAGTCTCGCTCTTCGCCGATACGTTGTTCACCGAAGAACGGTCGAACGTAAGCTTGGTGACGTCGTTTACCTTCAACACAACCGTATCGTCGGTAATCTCCGCGATCGTCCCGTGCAATCCGCCGACCGTCGTTACTTTATCGCCCTTCTTCAGAGAGTTCAGCATCGCACCGCGCTGCTTCTGCTTCTTCTGTTGCGGACGGATCAACAGGAAATAAAAAATGGCGAACATGAGAATAAAGGGCGCCAGCGTCATCCAGATGTTGCCGCCGCCTGCCGTTTCTGCCAACCACATTTCGTTTTCCCCCCTCTCTTAAAAGCCGCTTTCGTTGTGGGCCATGCCGTATTTCTCGAAAAATTCGTCGCGGAACGTCCCCAGCCTGTCTTCCCGGATCGCTTCGCGCACCTGAACCATCAACTGAACCAAAAAGTGAAGATTATGTATGGTCGTCAGGCGGAGTCCGAACATCTCGTCCGCTTTAATCAGGTGGCGGATATAGGCGCGGGAATAGTTGCGGCAAGCGTAGCAGGAGCATTCCGGGTCGAGCGGACTAAAATCGTTCGTGTACTTGGCGTTGCGGACGACCATTCGGCCTTGGCTCGTCATCAGCGTTCCGTTGCGGGCGATTCGCGTCGGCAGGACGCAGTCGAACATGTCCACCCCGCGAATGCTTCCTTCGAGAAGCGCATCCGGAGAACCGACTCCCATCAAATACCGCGGCTTGTGGCTCGGCAGATGAGGAACGGTCTCTTCCAACATTTCGTACATGAGCGGCTTAGGCTCGCCCACGCTTAGTCCACCAATAGCATACCCCGGAAAATCAAGGGAAGTCAAATCCGCGGCGCTCATTTTACGCAAATCTTTGTGCATGCCGCCCTGAACGATGCCGAACAGCGCCTGATCATGGGATCGTTCGTGCGCCTTCAAGCATCTTTCGGCCCAGCGGCTCGTGCGTTCCGTCGATTGCTTGACGTATTCATATTCGGCCGGATAAGGCGGGCACTCGTCGAATGCCATCATAATGTCGGCGCCCAGCGCGTTCTGCACATGCGTCGCGCTCTCCGGCGTCAAGCTCAGCTTGTCGCCGTTAATGTGGGAGCGGAATTCCACGCCTTCTTCCGTAATCTTGCGCATCTCGCTCAGAGAGAACACTTGGAAACCGCCGCTGTCCGTCAAAATCGGGCGTTCCCAATTCATGAACCGGTGCAGTCCGCCTGCTTCCCTGACCAACTCGTGGCCGGGGCGAAGGAACAGATGGTACGTGTTGCTGAGAATAATTTGCGCTCCGAGCGACTTCAGCTCTTCGGGGCTCATCCCTTTGACCGACGCCTGCGTGCCTACCGGCATGAACGTCGGCGTATCGATGACGCCGTGCGGCGTATGCAGCCTGCCGAGCCTGGCTCCGGTCTGGGCGCAAGTTTTGATCAATTCGTATTTGACTGCCATGATGGAGAAATTCCTTTCAGAAGCAAGATAGTAGGCCTGTATGGCGCTGTGCGATAGGCCGTTTGCCTAGGTAATGAACATGGCGTCCCCGAAGCTGAAGAAGCGGTACTCCCGCTCGATCGCTTCCTTATAAGCGCTAATAATGTTTTCCCTGCCGGCTAGAGCGCTGACCAACATGACCAGCGTGGAACGCGGCAGATGGAAATTCGTCAGCAGCGCGTCGACCATCGTGAATTCGTAACCGGGGAAAATGAAAATGCTCGTCCACCCGCTGCACGCCTCGATCGGAACGTCCTTGAAGCGCTGTCCGATCGTCTCCAGCGTTCTGGCCGACGTCGTGCCGACGGCGACGATTCTGCCGCCGCTTGCCTTCGCCTCGTTAAGCATCCTGACGCTCTCTTCGCTAACCGAATACCATTCGGCGTGCATCTCGTGCTCCTCGACCGTTTCCGCCGACACGGGTCGGAACGTGCCGAGCCCGACGTGCAGCGTGATCGGGCACAGCCGCACCCCTTTCGCCTGCAGGCGCTCTAGGAAAGCCTCCGTAAAATGCAGGCCCGCCGTAGGCGCGGCAGCCGAGCCTTCGTTGCGCGAATAGACGGTCTGGTACCGCTCGCGGTCGCTCAGCGTTTCTTTAATGTATGGCGGAAGCGGCATATGGCCGAGCCGATCCAGCAGCTCGTTGAAGATGCCCTCGTACTCGAAGCGGATGATTCTCGCCCCCAGCTCGCCTTCTTCTTCCACCGTCGCGGAGAGCAGCGGCTTATCGGAAGGCCCGAACACGATAGTCGCTCCGCGGTGCAGCTTTTTGCCCGGACGGACAAGAGTTTCCCAACGGTCGCCCTCGATCCGCTTGAGCAGCAGCAGCTCCGCCTTCGCGCCCGTATCCGCCTTGACGCCGAACAGACGGGCCGGGAGCACCCTCGTATCGTTGAGCACGAGCGTATCCCCCGGCTGCAAATATTCGGCCAAATCGGTGAACACGCGATGCTCGGTACGGCCCGTCCGCTTGTCCAGCACGAGCAGCCGCGACGAGGTTCTTTCCAATAACGGAGTCTGAGCGATCAGAGACTCCGGCAGTTCAAAATCGTAATCGCTAACGTTCATCGCTTGGCATCCTTTTCGATTGTCGCGTTCTCGTAGTAGTATTTCAGGATATATTGATAGTCATACCCTTGTTCGGCCAGCCCGCGCGCGCCCCACTGGGACATGCCCACGCCGTGGCCGTAGCCGTTGCCCGAAATGACGAAGCCGGGCGAGGTCGTGCCGGCTCGCAAACCGCCGTCTCCGTCCATCACGTAGACGTTCGGGCCGGTTAAGGCTCGCGCCTTGCCGTCCGCTCCGGCGACTTGCAGCGATCCGCCCTGTGCGGGATAATTCCTTGTCTTGCCGTCGCCGCCGACGATCGCGAACCGACCGGTTTCCTCGATCGAGAGCAGCGTGCTCTTGACGCCGCCCAGCGCGCTGCGCCAGTTGTCGCCAACCCCGACGTCCACGACGACTCCGTTCGCCTTCACTTCCGTCACTCTCCCGGACGGACCGCGCTCGGATACTTCCAGCGTGCGCAGCGGACCCGCTATCCGGGTTTTCACCCGCTTGTTGAGCGCTTCGAGCAATTGATCTCCCGTCATCGGCGCTTCGATCCAGCTGAAATCGTTGTACTCGGGAACCCGCTTCAGCTCTACGACGAGCTCGCCTGCCTTCAGGCGCGCCACCGGCTCGACGGTGCTGACGATCTGCGGCTTGGAGCGGACCGCGGCTCCGTCGCCGACGACCCGCCATATTTTCGCTCCGCTCTCATGCTTCTGACCGCTGTCGGCGACCAGATCGGACCGGACGTATCCGTTCACTCCGTTGGACAGAGCCACATGGTGCCAATCGAGCTTGCCCTGCTGCGGCCCTTCGTCCGGGCTCGTTACGGCCGAGGAATAATACGCCTGGTCCCCGCCCCAAATTTCCCTTGCGTTGTCTGCGGT
>NZ_JBEPYQ010000026.1:0-70697 GCF_041641335.1 Cohnella sp.
CCTCCCGGAACAACCGCGAATACGCAGCTTCTGAACACTGCAATCGCGGTATCGGATCAAACTGGCCCCGTGTCCGCCGAGGCCATCCTGACAGTGCTTGCGGCTCCGAACTTCGTCGTTCGCAAGACGGCAGACAGGACTACCGCCTTTCCCGGCGATACGATCATCTACACGATAGAAGTAACGAATACCGGGAACTCGACGCTGACCTCCGTGCAGATCACGGATCCTCTGTTGGGGTTAGTCGAGACGATTCCCTCGCTTGGCCAAGGAGAGACCGTTCACCTTCAGCGCTCTTACACCGTGCCGCTGGACGCCGCGAACGGCACATCGATCTCCAACGTCGTCACGGCCGTTGTCCTAGATGTCCCCCCCAAGATATCTACGAACGTAGTGACGATCGTTCCGCCGCTGAAGGCGACGAAATCCGCCTCATCCGACGAGTTGTCGCTGGATGGACGCATCACCTATTTCATTGTCGTCTCCAATATCGGCCCGATTCCATTGCTGGACGTGCGGCTTGTCGATGTCCTGCCCGAGCCTCTCGAGTTCTTCCCGGATACGCTGCGGGTGAACAACCAGCCGCGACGCGGCGTCGATCCAGCCGATCTCTCGCTTGGAACGATTCAGCCGGACACCTCGGTCCGGGTCGAGTTCCAGGCGAGGCTCAAAAGCATGCCCGCGGACGAGAAAGTAGCGAACCAGGCGATCGTCACCTTTCAGGTGACAATGACAGGTCCGCTCTTCACGGTGACCTCGAACACGAATGAGATTCGGATAACCGAGGAGGAGGAATAACCTCGCAAATTCAAGGAAGCGGCAAGCATTCTCATTAGATTCGGTTTGTCGCAACCGGATTCCCCTCGTAAGAAATCCAATCCGACCAACTTAAGAATTAACTTCGGAATCCGTCCTAGCATACATCGAGGCATAGGCAGCCGGAGCTGAGTAAGAAGTTGCGATTAAAGAAGTACGAGGCGATTAGCCAGCGGATTGGGATCCAGTACCACCTGAGCGGCATGAACCGTGAGGAAACGTCGGCGTATGTGAAGCACCATATGGAAGAGGCCAAGCTGATGCGGCCAGTGTTTGCCGAGAGCGCGGTGCAGATGCTCTACGCAGCGAGCCAAGGGATTCCGCGGGTGGTAAACCAGATCTGTAGCCAGGCGCTGTTTGAAATGGAGAATACGGATGCCGCCGAAGTGATTGAGGAAGCGCAGATTGGCCGCGTACTTGCGGACATAGACCGGCAACGAGGAACGGCGGGGGTAACCGCCGTTTTTCGCCCCCCACACTGGCTGGCGTTAGACTTCTCAAGATGCTGACGTGCCTGACGCACAAACGCTCACGTCAATGACGGTGATTAGGACACCGACAAAGTACGTGAGCGCTGACAGTGGAACCGGTTTGATGACGTGCCTCTACGATTTCTAGTAAGTCCCGTGCTTCAATTTCCTTAAGCGATACGAGTAACCACTCATCCAGGATAAGCAGCGGTACTTTTTTGTACGCCTTCATCACCCGTCCAAAGATGCCTTCCCCGCGTGCTACCGCCAAATCATTGAGTAATTCCGGCAAGCGAATGTATTTCACGGGGAGGAAGTTGCGGCAGGCGGAGATCCCGAAAGCACAGGCCAGATAGGTCTTCCCTGCACCTGAAGCGCCCATGATGATCATATTGAGCTTGTCGTGAATGTAGGTGCCGCTTGCCAAACGGAGGATCTGCGTACGATCCAGCTTGCGGTCAGCGTGATATTCGATGTTCTCGATACAAGCATCCGATTGCTGAAAGTCTGCCTTGCGGATCAAAGAAGTCAGACGATTATTTTTATGCCTCGACCACTCCAGATCCACCAGCATGCCGAAACGCTCTTCAAATGAAAGCTCCTGATAGCTGGTGTCCAGCAATTGCTTTTGGAAGGACTCCGCCATGGTGGCGAGGCGCATTTCTTGTAGCTTACGGACAGTTTGTTCATTCACCACGACTTAGCCCCTCCCGTAGTAATCCGCGCCGCGGATAAAGCTGTGGGTTTCGGAGCAAGCGGCCGTCTGGCTCTCGACTAGCGTTGGCGTTTCGAGGAGATCCTGTCCGGTCGTCAAAATCGTCTTGATGCTTTGAAAACTAGGTCTTGGCGTATACGATAGCGCCCTGGCGCACGCAGCTTCAAGTCGGCTAACGCCGTGTTTGTTGGCCAGTTTTAGAAGCCCCCTACAACTCCTATAACCCTGGTGCTCCACTTTATGGCTACTCAGGATAAGGAATTTGGAACCAGTTGTCGGTGTGGATGTGGCGAAAGGTTCGAGTGTGGCGCAGGCGTTTAGGAAACGAAATGAGCCGTTTGGCGAAGCTGTAACAAAAAGGAAAGGACTGAACTGGGAGTGTATTAATTTCCCTGTTTAGTCCTTAAAGCCTCTTCTCAGAATATCATCAGAGTTTTATTCTTTCCATGACTCGTTTGCGATTGTGATCGAAGATGTGTCTGCATCAATTCAGGCATTTCGACATTGATCACCGAATCTTATACACTAAGTCCACCGTCCACAGGCAAAACGACTCCAGTAACAAAAGATGAATAATCACTAAGCAGCCAAGCGGCTGCGTTAGCAATCTCAATAGGTTCAGCCGGACGCCTGAGAGGTGTCTTGGCACGAATTTGTTCAATGATATCGGGGTCAATAGAAACCCACTGCTGAATCATATCCGTCATTGTGGTCCCCGGAGCAATTGCATTGACACGGATACCCGCTGGCCCGTATTCGACCGCAGCTGTTTGAGTCAGACTGTTTACCGCTCGTTTAGATGCCCCGTAAGCTCCCAAGCCCGGATTACCCTTCAGACTACCCACGCTGCTGGTGTTAACAATAGAGCCTGACCCCGAAGTCTCCATCATAACTTTAATCTGGGCTTTCATGCACATCCAGATTCCTTTATAATTTACGGACTGAATCAGGTCGAAGTCTTCTTCTCTTTCATCCACCAGCGATGATACCGTGACTCCGATACCTGCGTTATTAAAAGCAGCATCAAGACGGCCATATTGCTCCACTGTAGCTTTAACAGCTTCTTCAACATTGCCTGCATCTGACAGATCGGCTGTGAAATATGCAGCATCTCCACCCGATGTCACAATTTCATTCCTGACTTTACGCAACTCAGACTCTGTCCTCGCGACGAGCATCACAGAAGCCCCTTGCTGTACAAACAGCCTTGCTGCCTCAGCTCCAATGCCTCGCCCCGCACCTGTAATCATTACTACCTTGTTTGCCAACATTTGTCCTGCAATGGTTGTCATATTCATTCTCCTTGCCTGGAATTGTTGATCTCATCAACTGCCTTCAGTATAATTTGACTACTAAATGTTCACGAGAACCTGCTTGATGGTAGGATTGCAAGTGATAGGATAAGGGGGAGGTTTTACTTGAACGACAGTGAGCGCCGTTTAGCGCTAGGTAATTTTTTAAGAGATTTACGCTCCTCAGTTTCTCCCCTTGATGTTGGCCTTTTGCCTGGCAATCGTCGTCGCACACGAGGCTTGCGGCGAGAGGAGGTCGCCGGGATCGCTAATATAGGACTCTCATGGTACACGCGCCTTGAGCAAGGTCGTGATATTCGTCCGTCGGTAGGTGTACTGGAAAGCTTGGCTTCAGCACTCAAGCTGTCACCCAATGAGCGAAGACATCTCTTCCTGCTTGCTGGAGAATCACTGCCTCCTCAATCAACGATCATTGAAGAGAAAATCAGCCCATCCATTCAGGACATGCTGGATGAACTGAATCCTAATCCGGCCTATGTAATCGGGAAAAAGTGGGATTTTTTAGCTTGGAATAAAGCGGCAGATGCTGTATTTATGATTAATAGGGTGTCACCGCCTCATGATTATAATTTGATGTGGCGCCAATTTACCGACCCTATGTGGAAAGAAGGATCGGAGGATTGGGAAAGTATCTCACGAAGAATGATTGCTGAGTTTAGAACGTCAAGAGCACGTTATCTGAACGATGATTCATTCGACAAGTTAATTGAAGATCTGAAGAGGACAAGTGCTGATTTTACGAGGATGTGGCAGTATCATGAAGTGCCAGGCTCCCTTGATGGCTACAAGAAGCTTTTGCACCCCACTTTTGGAGTTATTGAATTTGAGCATGTCACCCTTCAATTCCCAAATGAACCAGATCAGCGAATTATGATTTATATGCCTCATCCGGCAACAAAATCCTGTTTAGAGCAGATCCTGTTTCATTGAGCGGGAAAGGATCTGGTTGGATTAGCCATCCCGTGCAACGATGCCTCTATCTCTCCCGTATTCTCGGGTGACGTTCAGGCACTAAAAATACACCGCTCCAGGCATCAGCCTGCATGGCGGTGTATTTGTCTTTGAGATACTGTAGACTTGTGCTCCGTACCTAATCTTCCCCCGTTGCCACCTCATAACTGATCCAATCGCTCCAGCTGTTGATTTTTGCCCTGAAAATCTCTTTAAATACCATACGATTGTTGATTTCATAGCAAGTAGGATTCGAACATTCGCTGCAGGGGGGGAGCTTTGTTCAGTTAACCAATCATTTCTCGTTTTAAATTGATTGAGGATATAGTTGAAATTTTGTTCAACATTTACTCCAGAGTAATGCTGACCAATATAAATATGAAGAACTGCAATATGATAAATCTGAGTCAAGAGTTGAAGGTAAGTAATCTCTTCCGATGAGCCTTTGCGGTATTTAGCATACCCCCTTATATATGCCTCAGCCATTTCCAGAGATCCGTTAGACATCTGTAAAACATGATTAAGGCAAATAGCAAACTCCATGAAACTAACATCAAGCGAAATGAAATCGAAATCCAAAACACCTTTAATTTTATTTTCATGAGCCAATAAGTTGAAAACCAATAAATCATGATGAACAAATTGTTTAGGCAGCTTTTCTAACAGATCCATTGAATTCTCTATGGATAATATCATTTCACGATAGAAAGCGACATCGCCCCCCGGTATGTGAAAAGGAGGCTCCTCGAAAAAAGACTTTACAGAAGGAATGTCTGCAAGTGGATGAATACTGTATATGTTCGAAAACGGGATTCCGTAGTAGGTAAGAGACCCGTCTGCGTCTGCGTACTTCCCAAGTGCAGATGTGATTTCGCCGACAATCCGACCGAATTCTTCAGCATGGTGCACCTCAGTCAAATCAGGTACTAATATGCCTCTTAAATCTTCTCCTCATCCCCCACCGCGACCGGATTCTCGCTATACGAAATCCAATCGCTCCAGCTCCCCGCATACAACTTCACGTTCTCGTACCCTGCTTCCTGTAAAGCCAGCACGTTCGGAGTAGCCGAGATGCCGGAGCCGCAATAGACGATGATCTCGCCGCTCTGCGGCAGGTCGGCGAAGCGCTCGCGAAGCTGCTCCGGCGACTTCCAGGCTCCATCCGCCTCCAGCGCGTCCTTCCAGAAGTAGTTGGACGCTCCCGGAATGTGCCCGGCTACCGGATCGAACGGCGCTTCACGCCCCGAGAACTGGGCCGCGTCGCGAGAATCCACGAGCTTCGCCCCGCCGCCAGCGGACGCTCGCCGCACCTCCTCCACGCCCGCGAGCCAATCGGCTCTCGGCGAGGGCACAAACTCCCGCGGAGCCGCGACCCCAGCCGGCCCCGCCTCAACCGCACCTCCGGCGGCCGTCCAGGCCGAGTAGCCGCCGTCCAACACCTGCACGCGCTCCGCTCCCAAGTATCGGAGCACCCACCACAGCCTCGACGCGGCCGGCCCATTGCCGTCCTCGTAGGCTACAACGGCCGTCTCGCGGTCGATGCCCAGCGAGCCGAACAGCGCTGCCAGCCGCTCCGGAGCTGGCAGCGGGCTGCGCCCTCCGTGCTCCTGCGCCGGATCTGTCAGATCCGCCTTGAAGTCGATGAATGCGGCGCCCGGCAAATGTCCCTTCGTATAAGCCTCCCGGCCGTACGCCGGCTCCTTCGGGTTAAACCGAACGTCCAGCAGCGCGATCCGCTCGCCGCCTTCCAGCCTGCTTCTCAACTGCTCCACGCTCACCACGTTAGTCGACGACATTTTTCTCCACGCTCCTCCGCGTTGATAGAATCAAATCGTAAATTCCACGCTTTCCGGCGACTTCACTTCATGAATAGCGGCATAAATATCGTTCTGAATCTTCAGCAGCTCGATATCGTCGCGCTTGCGCGGACGGGGCTTCGAAACCTGGAAAATCCGGTTGATCCGCCCCGGTCTCGGCGACAGCAGCACCACCCGATCTCCCAGGAACACCGCCTCCGACACGTCATGCGTAACGAACACGACTGTCTTCTTTTCCGCTTCCCAGATCTTTAACAGATCGTCCTGCAGCTGCAGCCGGGTCAGGTGGTCCACCGCGCCGAACGGCTCGTCCATGAGCAGCACCTCCGGAGCGTTCGCGAGCGCCCGGGCGAGACCGGCCCGCTGCTTCATTCCGCCGGACAGGTGGTGAGGATACTTATGCTCGAACCCTCGCAGCCCCACCAGGTCCAGATACCGCTGCGCCGCCTCCCTGCGCTCATTTTTCGCTACGCCCCTCAGCTCCAGGCCCAGCTCCACGTTCTTATAGGTCGTTCTCCACGGATACAGCGACGGGTCCTGGAATACCACGCCCCGCTCGATGCCGGGCCCTTTCAGTTTCTCCCCGCCGAACCACACTTCGCCCGAGGTGGGCAGCTGCAAGCCGGCCAAAATCTCAAGCAGCGTGCTCTTGCCGCAGCCGCTGGGACCGAGAATGCTCAGGAACTCGCCGTCCTCGATCGTCAGATCGATGTCGGAGAGCGTCTCCGTCGGAGTCGACCCGCCATATACCTTCGATACGCCCCGAATCGAGAACCCTGCCATACGATCACCTCGTCCCGCTTAATTTTTCGGAATGAACCGCAAATCCAGCAAATCTTTGACCTCATACACCTTATCCTGGAAGCCCAGATCGACTTGAACCTGCTGAGTGTCCTGCAGAGCGTTCAGATCGACGTCCGGGTTGTTCTCCCAGAGCACGTTTTCGCGTTCGAACGCTTTGTCTACCGCACTCGCGTCGATTTTGACGTTCTTGAGGAAGAACTCCTTGTACTCGTCCAGGTTGCTCTTCGCATAGTCCTGCGATTTGAAGTAGGCGCGCAGCAGCTTCTCCACAAGGTCCGGATGGTCGTTAATAAAATCATTCCGCGAAGCGAGAATGCCCGTGTGGAACGTCGGCAGGTAATCCCAACCTTTAGCGAGAATTTTGCCTGTTCCTTCGATTTCCGCCAGCGAGGCGAAAGGCTCGTGAATGATCGTAGCGTCGACTTGACCGGAGGTCAGGCTGGCGTAAGCCGCTTCGTTGACTCCGTTGGCCAGGTACGTCACGTCGCTCTTGCTCAAGCCGTGCTTGTTCAGAATCGTTTGCGTGTACACGTCCAGCCCGCTGCCGAGCGCCGCCGCTCCGACCGTCTTGCCCTTCAAATCCTCCACGCTCTCGATGCCCGTCTTCGCAACCAGATAGAACGGTCCCTTCGTGCGGAACATCGAGGAAACGATCTTGATCGGGGCGCCTTTGCCCGCGGCCATGATGGCGTTGGTCGTCGCGACGTCGACGATGTCGACGTCCTTGCTCGTCAGCGCTTCGATCGGATTTTGCGTGGAGACGAGCTCGACTTCCAGCCCTTCATCCTTGAAAAAGCCTTTCTCGATTCCGTAGCGAACCGCCAGCCCGCTCACCCCGTTAAACGGCGCGTATCTGATCTTCTGCAGCTCTGCCGGAGCGCTCTCCGAAGCCGATGCCGACGGTGAAGCGCTTGGGGACGCCGATGGCGATGCCGCTCCTCCCGAATTATTGCCGTTTCCGCATCCCGCGAGCACGAGCGCCAGCGCCACCGCGGCGATTCCCGAACCTGTCCATTTTCTCTTCAACATGGTTTCTCTCTCCTCTATAAAATGAATGTGTTTTACGCCGACTTCCATCTAAGCACGACCCGCTTTTCCAGCAGATCGATCACCGCGATAATGAGCACCGATACGACCGTCACGACCGTAATGATCGCGAAGGCTTTGGCCGTGTCGTACAGCGAAGTCGCCTGAACGAGCAGATTGCCGAGCCCGTCCTTGGATGCCACCATCTCTCCGAACAGCGCTCCGACAAGCCCCGTTGCCGCCGACACCCTCAGCGAGACGAAGATCGTAGGCGCCGCCGACGGCAGAATCACTTTGACGATCGTCTGCAGCTTGGAAGCTTCGAATACTCTTGCCACCTTGAGGTGGGCTTCCGCCGTCTGCTTGATGCCGGTAATCGTATTGAATGCAATCGTGAAAAAGCAGAACAAGAACACGATAGCCACCTTATGCGACAACCCGATACCGAGCCAGAGCATCAACAGCGGGATAATCGTGACCTTCGGGACCGCCAGGAGCGCCGACAGGAACGGTCGGAAAAACGTCTCCGCGTGCGGCACGAGAACGAGGAACATGCCGGTCGCGATTCCGGCGAAGGCGCTAAGCAGATACCCCGCCGAAAATTCCTTAAGCGTGACGATCAAATGGTGAAAAATCTCGCCGTTCGAGAACAGCTTGTAGATCTCTTCGACGACTTGTGTCGGCTTCGACAGGTACAGGCTGCCGACGATTCCTGCCCGTACGAGGTATTCGATAATGCCCAGGCAAGCGAGCAGCAGCGCGACTTGTCCGAGTACGATGCGCCACCTGTAGCGCTTGTTGTTGACCATACGGTTGTTCGCCCCTCTCCATGCGGCCCGCCGCACGGCGGGACCTTCTCCCCCTCTATTCGCCAGCGCCCTGCAGCGTCGCCTTCCGGGCGTAACGGCTCTCGGGGCGGGACAAGCCGAAGTGTCCGCGGAACGTGTCCGCCTCGTACTCCGTCCGGAACAGCCCGCGTCGCTGAAGCACCGGCACGACCAGATCGAGGAACAAGTCGAGTCCGCCCGGCATGTACGGAGGGCAGATGTTGAAGCCGTCCGCCGCCTTCCGGACGAACCATTCCTCCATCTGATCCGCGATCTGCTCCGGATCCCCGACGATGAGCAGATGGCCTCGCGACGTGGCGGCAAAGTAGTGGAACAGCTCCCGCACGGTGATGTCTTCTCGTCCTTCCGCCTTCTGCGCCAATGCGACGAGTCCCCTCGCCTCGTTGCCCGGAAGCGTCGAGAGCGACAGGTCCGGCAATGGCCCGTCCAGCGGATACGACGAAAGATCGATGCCGATTTTCGCGGACAGCGGAGCCAGATCGTAGTTCGTCACGAGCAAGCCGTTCAATTCGCGGTACTTGGCCCGCGCTTCTTCGGAGGTGCGGCCTACGAGAGGCACGAGGCCCGGAAGGATGAACACCTCGTCCTGTTTCCGGCCGTACTTCTCGGCCTTCGACTTGACCTCGGCATAGAACTCCTCGGCCAGATCGATCAAGATCTGCCCCGTAAATACGGCGCTCGAGAGCTTCGCTCCCAGGTCGCGGCTGCGTTCCGACGTGCCCGCGTTGAGCAGCGGAATTTGCCCTTGCGGCGGCCGCGCCACGTTCAGCGGACCGGCAACGGAGAAGTGATCGCCGACGTGGTCAATCCGGTGCACCTTGCTTCCGTCGACGAACGTGCCGCTCTCCTTATCCCGGACGAATGCATCGTCCTCCCAGGAATCCCACAGCTCCTGCACGATCTTCACGAATTCGTCCGCGTAATCGTAGCGGCGGGAATTGTCCCAATGCTTCTCCCTGCTGTAGTTCTGGGCCGCGCGCACATCCATGCCGGTTACGACGTTCCACGCGAGACGCCCTCCGCTCAAGTAATCGAGCGAAGCCGTCTGGCGCGCGACCGTGTACGGCTCGGAATACGTCGTGTTCGCCGTCACGATCAAGCCGATCTTCTCCGTCACCGCCGCGATGCTCGCGATCATGGTGAACGGCTCGAGGCGCACCATCTGCGACGGGAACGTGTGCTGCATGTCCGCGCTCGTCGCGAGGGCGTCTCCGAGGAAGAAGAAGTCGAACTTCGCTTCCTCCAATCGGCGGGCGACCCGGTGCAGGAACTTGGGATCGAACGCGCCGTCGGCGACCGCTTCCGGCAACCGCCAGCCCGCCGGGTGATAGCCTGTCGAGAACAGAAACAGGCCGAGATGAAGTTGACGCTTGGATTGAGTCATGGTTTTCATCCTCCTATGCTTAGTTTATCTATGGGATAACAAGGTTTTATCTCAAAAATAGACCGATGCGGTGGGAAATCGCGTCTATCTCCGCCAACTCTTCGAGGGTCAGCCTCTCGTGAGCGTGCTGGAGGGAGTCGCGAATGTTCGCCGGCTTCGAGGCTCCGAGAATCGCGGAGGTGACGTAAGAATGGCTGAGCACCCAAGAGAGCGCGAACTGCGCGAGCGTCCAGCCCCTCGCTTCGGCCAACGGCCGAATCTCTTCGACGAGTGCGTACGCCGGGTTCGACTCCAGCAGCAGTTCCAGCCTTTTCTCGCCCAGAGCGAGTCTGGAATCGGCCGGAGGCGCTTCGTCCTTGCGATACTTGCCGCTCAGAATTCCCCTTCCCAGCGGGCTGTAGCTGATGATGCCGACCTTCTCCGTTTCGGCGAACGGCACGAGCTCCCGCTCGATCTCCCGCGTAATGAGACTGTACTCCGGCTGAACGCTCTCGAACCGATGCAGGCCGTGCAGCGCGCTGACTCCGTGCGCCATGGCGAGCTGCCAGGCCGCGTAGTTGGAACAGCCCAGATAGCGGATTTTGCCCTGCTTCACCAGATCGTCGAGCGCCCCCAGCGTCTCCTCGATCGGCGTCTCGGGATCGAACGAATGAACCTGATAGAGATCGACGTGATCCGTCTGCAGCCGACGCAGGCTGTTGTCCAGCGCCCGATATACATGATACCTGCTCTGGCCGCCGTCGTTGACGCCGGGACCTACATGGGCGTGGAATTTCGTTGCGAGCAGAATCTCGTCTCGGCGCCCTCGAAGAAGACGCCCCAATATCGCTTCAGACTCGCCGAATTGCGACCGGTCGCCCGTGTCCATCCCGCTTCCGTATACGTCCGCGGTGTCGATCAGGTTGATTCCCTCTTCCAAGGCCGCATCCAGCACCTCGCCGGACGCTCTCTCGTCGATCCATCTCCCGAACGCCATCGTGCCCAAGCTGACTTCCGATACTTTTAACCCCGTTCTTCCTAATTTCCGGTACTGCATGACGCATTCCCTCTCTTTCGGATACGACAAAAAGGACAGACGTAAGCCGCTTTGCAATTCAGCGACTCTCCGTCTGTCCGGTCGAGTTGTCGTATGTAGTTGGCCTTAGTGACTGATTAAATTCGCAGCAGTTCCGCGGAAGCGGCGTGCCCGAGAGATTCCGCCAGTTCGTACGGTGTCCGGCCATCGGCGTTTTTCGCCGTCTTGTCGGCCCCGTAGCCGAGGAACTTCTCGACGAGCGGCGCTTTGTCGAAGTAAGCCGCTACGTGCAGGACATTGAAGCCTTTCCTCAGCTCGCCCTCGCATTGGGAGTGAATGTCCGCGCCATACTTCATCAGCAGATCGACGATATGGTCGTAGCCCCCGAATACGGTCGCGTGGATCGCCGTGTTGTTGAGGCTGCCGTCGCGGCTCCGGGCATGAACGCCGGCCCCGCGGCTGAGCAGCAGCTCCACCGTCTCGGTGTTGCCGAAATGCACGGCCAGGGACAGCAGCGGGAACCCGTCGTGGCTGTAGCTGTTCAGCAGCTCCGGCGATTGGTCGAGCAGCTCCTTCACTCGCGAGCTGTACCCGACTGCGGCGGCTTCGAACACGTTCAGCTTGCCCGCTCCGTTGCGAAGCAGCAGCTCCTTGATGTCGTTCGCTCTCAGGAACGCGGCCAGCAGAACGGGAGTCTCCCCTTGCTGATTGCTGGCGTTCACCAAGCTTGCGTCCCGATGAATCAGCTCGGCGACTTTGTCGATGTCCCTGAGCTTGACCGCTTCGAACATCTCGTTGCGCAGCCGTTGAAGATTGTCGGCCTGCTCCCTCGCCCGCACGAGCAGATCGTGGGAAGCCCGCACTCCTACGTTCACGAAGTGGGTGACCGCTCTCGAGCGATTGGATTCAAGACCTGATTCCACGAGCAGATCCACGGCCTTGAGCGCTTCGTCGTCCAGTCGGATGGAGAGTACGGCGGTGCTTTTTTTCTTAGGCATGGTTCTCCTCATCGCTTACGTGTAATTAAAATTACAAAATTACTATATCACGAGATTAATCATTTGAATAGCCGTTTATTCCGATTTTTTTAGGAGGAATAAATAATGGGCAGCTATAGGGCCTTTTCCCGAAGTCCATTCTGGGATAAGCACGCGACACGGGTTTACTGACCTCGCCTGCGGGGCGACGGGGGTGAAAAAGTAAAACACTCGCCCAGTGAAGGGCGAGCGCATCATCCGAACTTTATTCGCTTATGGCCTGACTTGAATACGGCCGTCACACAACGCTTGGCCTACGCCTTCGGCTTGACCGGAATGTAGATGTCCATCTCCAGCAGTTCGTTGCGGTCCTGCCAGCAGCGCTCGTCGTAATACTCCAGCTCCGCGCCGCCGGAATGCTCGTAGCCGGAGTTGGGGAACCATTCGCTGAAGATGACGCCCCAGGTGCTCTGAATCGACTCGGAGAACCGGTCGGGAGTCACTCTCGGGGTCGTGAAGACGGCGTATGTCGTTTCCGGATAATGACGCTTAACGGTTCCTTCCGGAGCCTCCGCACCCTCCTTGGCCTCCACGCCGATGATGTAGCTGAACTCTCCCGACTCCATGTCGAAGTCGTCGCAGATGCCGTACTCCGCGCTGGAGACGGCCAGCCCGTGCAGATTCTGCCCCATCTTCTCTTCCATGTAGCGGCCCCAGAACGCGGGAATGTCCCGGTGATTCTCGCCTTCGTGGGTTCTGGTGCGAAGCGAATAGCCGATCACGTCGAAAGCGGGCTTGGTTACGATGCGGTATTCCATGCGAATTCCTCCTAAGTAGGGGTTAAGCTTTCGTTGCCTCACGTCGACCTTGGGATAGTCCGGGGGACGAAAGCCTTTCTTCCGGTAGTCGCCCGGCGTCATGCCGTACAGTTTGCGAAACGCGCGAATGAACGTCTCCGGAGTCCCGAACCCGCAGTCGATCGCGATATCCAGCAGCCGATCCTGCGAGTAGGCGACCCGCGCCGCGGCCCGCACCAATCTGCGGACGCGAACGTATTCCATGACGGGCAGCCCCGCGAGGGCATGGAACACCCTGTGAAAATGAAACTCCGAAAAGTTCGACAGCCGCGCCAGTTCGGCGAACCTGAGTTCCTCGCCCAGCCTGTCTTCGATCTCGTCCACGACGCGCTGAATCGCTTCTTCATACGTTGACACCAGGCGTCCTCCCTTCTATAAGTCATTGTAGCCGGAGGCGAACTTACGTTCTTGACGTTTCTTGCTCTATCCGTTTCGGTCAGCCCCTGGTCATCGTATACAGCTTCTTTTTCGAATCGTAGCTCAGCTTGTATTTGTAATCCTCGCGGATAACGGACAGAAACTTCAAGTCCGTGTCGACCTTCCCGTTCGCCACCTTGAACGTCACTTTCTTGGGAGGCTCGGGTCCGCTCTCCTCCATCTTCCGCAGCAAATACACGCGCAGCTCCTCGGTCGTCTTCAGGTTCATGCCGTCCACTTCCGGGTAGACGTAAATGTCCGGGTAGCCGAAGCCCATCCACGTCCGCGTCTTCATCATGAACATGGCGTCTTTCAGGTAATACGTATAATCGATGTTTTTCTTGCCGTCCGCCAGCGTAGCATCGACATAAACCCACTTGTCGTTCAAATACACCATGTTCCAGGCATGCTGCCCGACAAAGGAAGGCCCGGAAAGCGGAATCGACGGAATTCCCGCCCGCGTGGCCAGATAGTGGAACAGCGACGTATAGTGGACGCACACGCCCTTGCCTTCCTCGATCGCTTTCAACGCGTTGGCCGCCGAGATATAGTCCGTTCCGCTGGAATATTTGATCCGGGTAACGACGTAATCGAAAATGGCTTTAACCTTCTGCTCGTCCGTCATGTTCGGCTTCAGAATCTTCTTGAGAATTTCATCCGTCCGGGCGTACAGCTTGCGGTGAACGGAGTCCGGCTGCAGCTCCAGGACCGCCTTCTCTCCCGCCTTCAGCGCTCTCGGCTCGGCCATATAGCCTTCGCCATGCCAGTTCGTGTAAACGAAGCTGCCGTACAGAACGGAATCTCCCCGGAAACGAACATTTTCCAACCCGTTCTTGAACGTGAACTTCACCTCGTGCGTCGGAGTCCACAGCTCCAAGATCGCGAAGCCGACGTCGATCCTTTGAGGCTTGCCCGAGGTCAGCTTCACGCCCTTCGTCATGTTTTCGACCTGATACTGAATGTAGTCCTTGGCGTCCTTATCGGAATCGAAGTCCAAGTAAGCGAAGTTGGAGCCGACCGTTACACGGGCCTTCCCTGCCGTCGGCAGAATTCCGCGGATTCTGCCTGAGGAGTGCGCCTCCATTCCTAAGATCGCCTGTTCCCGGGTAAACGGCTTATTCGGATGAAAGTTGCCTTGAATGGCCGGCATGACGCCGTAAGACAGCACGTTCCCGACCGCGTGGAAATCCTCCGGCTGAACAGAGGCAAAATCCTTGGTAAAGACGTCCCTTCCCAGCACGTAGGTCAAGCTCTTGGAGATCCGCTTGGCCGCCTCGGCGCGGGTCATCGTCAGCTTCAAATCTCCTAGGTCGTCGATTAGTCCGTAAAAAAAAGCCGCTTTAACGTAATACGGCGTATTTTCGTCGAAACCAGGGTGATCGATCTCGATTCGATCCAGACTCCGCTCCTCGCGATAATAGAGCCGAGCCAGCTCGTCCACTGTTATCGCTTTGCGAAAATTCCGTTGGAATGCCTCCGGGAGGCTTCCCCGGGCGATCAGCTCGGCAATCCGTTCCTTCGCATCGTCCGACGGAATATCCGCAGGAAAGGTGTTGCGGTCTTCGGCATACGCGGAAATCCCCGCAAGCATCTGCATCGCGAACAACGCGACGAGAATCGTGGAAATGACTTTCTTCAACAACTCGTCTTCCCCCTTGCAAGATGTTTCCTTCAGCCGGCGCCCATTTGTGGAGAGGCCGACAATAGATCAAGGTTACCATACGACTCATGGAAATTGAAGGGAAAAATAGGGAGGGTTTCTTTGTCATGCGGCGTTATTTTTACTCGTAATTATAGAAGAACGAAGCTCGTACGACGACAAAGCCGGGGAGGAAAACGAGATGAAAATTACGTCCGGAGGATTCGAGGCCGTCTATCACGGAAGAGTATTCGCCTACGACATGAACCCGATCGAGATCGTTCTGTCGGAAGAGCACGATCCGCTTACGTTCTTATTTTGCGTCGAGTACGAGCCGGAGAGGAACGACTTCACGACCGACATCCGGCTCGTCCGCTACAACGAGGTGCGAATCGCCTGCGTTAACTTCCCCAGAGGCAAGCCGACCGGCAACCGGGACATGATCCACCTCGGAGTGCTGAACAATCGCAGGCTCTCTCTCCGATATGAGGTTACGATCAACTACGAAGCGACGAATTGGTCGCTTACGTTCACCTTTTTTGCGGGAGAGGGGGTCCCTGAGCATGAATAAAATCGAAATTCAGGACCCGAAAGTGGCCAGCAAAATCATCGCCGCCAATTCCGAGAGCGAGAAACGCAAAGCAGAGCTCGGCTTCCTGGGCCGTTTTTTCGGCTCCGGGGACAACGTCCGGCTGTACATCGTCGGCACGATTGCGCTCGCCGTTCTGCTGATCGCCCTGGTCTACACGCTGACGCCCGACAAGTACCGCTCTCCCGACTTCGGCCTGAAGGAAATGTGGACGCTCGTCGTTCTGCCCGTCGAGTCAACGATTATCGGCTACTTGATCGGGTCTCGCTCGAAAGAGAGCGGAGGATAACCGATCACCCCGCCGCAGCCCTTCGGGCTGAGGAGGGAGTTTATCTGGACGTCATCAGGATGATCAGATCGAGCCATCAGCTTCTCGAAAGAAACGACCGCATTCGTTCCAGCAGTTCATATAAGCGCAATACAGCGACAGACTCCCGCAACAAACCGAAACGCCGCTCCCCCTATAATGTGAATTGAAAGAAACAAAGCGTCCCAAACGACGAGGAGGCATCCCCCAATGAATTGGCAAGCGGCTATCGAACGGACTCTGCGCACGACAACGGCCAACATCGCCCGCTTCGGGAACCAATTCCCGATCGTCAGCAAAGGAACCGAGAAGTATGAGCTGGAGGATCAAACGTCCTGGACGGAAGGCTTCTGGGTCGGCATTCTATGGCTTTCCTACGAGTACAATCAGGACCCGGCTATTCGCGAAGCCGCGGTCGGCGCCGGCGCTTCCATGAAGCGCCGTTTGGAGCAGAACCGGCATTTGGATCACCACGATATCGGCTTTCTGTATTCATTGTCCGCCAAGGCGCAGTGGATATTGGAAAAGGACGGGCAGGCCAAGGAAGTCGCTCTGCAGGCGGCGGATGTTCTGATGAAGAGGTGGAGACCGGACTCGCAGCTGTTCCAGGCATGGGGGCCCGAAGGCGATCCCGATAACGGCGGGCGTATCATTATCGACTGTCTGATGAATCTTCCGCTGCTCTTCTGGGCGACCGAGCAGACGGGCGATCCTCTCTATGCCGAGCGAGCCCGCATCCATGCCGAGAAGAGCCGACGCTTCCTCGTGAGAGGCGACGACTCTTCCTATCACACGTTCTACTTCGATCAGAAGACGGGAGACTCCGTCCGCGGAGGAACTCACCAGGGCTTTCGGGACGGATCTACTTGGACAAGGGGTCAGGCTTGGGGCATCTACGGCTTTGCGCTGGCCTATCGCTATACGAAAGAGCCTTCGTTTCTGGAAACGGCCGTGAGATTGGCGAAATTTTTTATCGCTCATCTCCCCGAGGACCGAGTCGCCTATTGGGACTTCGACGCTCCGCAGAAGGAGGGAACGCCGAGGGACAGCTCCGCTTCGGCCATCGCCGCGTGCGGCATGCTGGAGATCGCCGGGCATCTTCCCCAAGACGATCCCGCACGGCAATTTCTGCTGGATTCGGCGAATGAATCTATGGCCTCGTTGACCGAGCGTTATTTTACGGCGGGCGATTCCGAGGAGGAAGGCTTCCTGCGCCATGGCTCCTATTCGGTCAGGGGCGACATCTCTCCCGACGACTTCGTCATCTGGGGAGACTACTTCTACCTCGAAGCGCTGCTCCGGCTTCACAAGGGCACGCCAGGATACTGGTACGAACGTTAGTCCGCGCTGGGCCGAGGACGTTCCCATAGCCAGCGGTTGCGCGCGCTCGCGGGTGCTCCCTATAATGTAAGAAAGCGGATTCGCACCCGACAAGGAGAGCTTGGCGTAATGAACAAGCATACGCAGATCGGATTGGAGCCCGGTTCGTTCCTGTACACTTACAGGAAGCGCGACCTGGAATCGTATTGGCACCATGCGCACCGGGGAATCGAAATTCTATATATCTACGAAGGCCAGGGAGAAATCCGAGTGGACAACCAGACCTACCCGATCGAGGATCACTCCCTGGTCTGGTTCCAGCCCTATCAGCTGCACCGGGTTTCCGTCCCTGCGAGGCCGAACCGCGCTTACGTCCGCACCAACCTGACGTTCGATCCGCAATTCGTCGTCCGTTATCTGGCCCCTTTCCCGGACTTGGAACGGTTTTTCCGGATGCTCTGGAACGGGCATCTCCAGCGGCAGTATTTCCCTTCGTTGCAGGATATCCCGCTGGCGGAGCTCCTGCGGGAGCTGCATGACGCAGCCGAAGGGGCCTCCCCGAGCCGGGAAGAGGAGGTCGGCCTTCTCATGCTCTCACTGCTTCGCCTGCTGAAGAAGCATCTGATTACCCGCGAGGCCGAGGCCGAAGATATCCCCTCCCGCGCGCGGTCGCACTCGGAGAAGATCGCCGAATGGCTCGACGCTCACTACAAACAACCGTTCAAGCTCGAAGAGCTGGCGTCCAGCCTTCATCTGTCCCCCTACCACGTCTCCCACGTATTCAAGAAATCCACCGGCATGACGCCGTCCGACTATTTGACGAGACGCCGCATCCGCGAAGCATGCGCGCTTCTGGCCAACACCTCGCTCTCCGTCGGGGAGATCGCTTCGCAGCTTGGGGGACTCACCTCCTCTTATTTCTGCCAAATGTTCAAGAAAGCGAAAGGCGTGTCGCCCGATCAGTATCGCAAGAGCATATACTAGGGCATGTATGCATACTCCGAGGACGGCAGATGTTGCCGAATTTTCGTTCCATGCAAGGAACTTTTGTGAAGGCGTACCGGGGGTACGTCAAGCAAAAGTGACGAATCAGGGGGCGAAAAGGCCTCTCGTACTTCTCGAAGGTGTTCCGCAAGCACCACGGCGCGAGCCCGGGGAGCTTCCGCGAGCAGCATCTGGACCGGCATGGCTCGGCAGAGTAGCGGGGTCGCATTCCAAAGCTGACGTCGCGCCTGCCTTACTGTACCGTCGAGCCGGAGAAAAGACTTACCCTGCGCGCTTACTCGCGCTCAAGCGCCGCTCCCGCAGCGTCAGAACGGCCAGCATCGCCAGACTTACGGCAACGGCGCAGAAGCTTGTCCATTGCCCTGCCGTCCAGTCGAACAGATAGCGAGGGGAGTCTCCCCGCAGAAACTCCAGCAGGAATCGCCCGCTCGAGTAGAGGATGCCGTAGGTTAGAAACAACGCCCCTGTCGGCAGCTTCCTGCCCTTCAGCAAAATAAGCAGCACGAATATGATCAGATCCCACTGTCCTTCCCAGATCTCCGCCGGCCACAGCGGCTCCGCTCCGTACCTGTCATAGGCCATCGTGCCTTCCGGGTATACGATGCCGAATCCCCTGCCCGTCGGCGCCCCGTAAGCATCCCCGTTCAGGAAGCAGGCGATTCTCCCGACCGCTTGCCCCAGCACGACCGCCGGCGCCACGATATCGGCCATTTTCCAGAAAGACAGGCCGTGCTTCCTCGTGTAATACACCATAGCCGCGGCTCCTCCGACCAACGCCCCCTGGATCGCGATGCCTCCATGCCAGATGTAAGGAATTTCGTGCAGATGCTTCGAGTAATACCCCCATTGGAAAAAGAAAACGTGCCATACCCGGGCAAATACCAGAGCCCCGACGATCAAGTAGAACGCCATATTCGGGATATGCTCCCGGTAGGAGGTTCCCTCCGCCAGATAGAGCGCCATCCCCCACGCTAGCAGCACGGCCAGCGCGACAACGACCCCGTAGGAATGCACCTGGAAGTCTCCGATCGCAAATAAAACCACTTTCATCCTTGTATCCTCCCGACATTTTTATACTACAATATGTAGTGCAATTCTCGAAAAAAAAGGGACTAAGAATCCCCTCCAAGCATCAGCAACAGCAGCAATGAGCAAGAGACCAGCAGAGGTCTCAGCAGCGAAAGCGGAACCTTGACCGCCTGGCCGGGCTCAAGAACCTGCATGATCCGGTACTGCATCGTGCCGTCGGCGAAATGGACGGCTCCTTCGCGCTGCCGGACGCCCCCGAGCTTTGCCAGCTTCAACAGCACGTTGCCCAAATACAGCTCCGTCCCCATCCGCCGGATCGCGAACCTGTCGGCGAACAGCTCCTTCCACGTCCGGTAGTGTCTGACGATCGGCTTAATGATCGGCCAGTAGCCGAAAGCGTCTTCCAGCACGGCCGACGCGAGCAGCTTCAGACCGTCCCGGTTCCGGCAATGATGCCATTCGTGCAGCAGAATCGCTTCGATCTCCTTATCGCCGAACATCTCGAACAAGGCGGTCGAGACGACGATTCGCGGCCGCAGCGTTCCGATTGTCAGGGCGATGAACGCAGCGTCCCGCACTACGATGATTTCCGTTCCCCAACTCCGATACTTATAGTTAAGGCGCTTCGTTAAACGTCCGTGCATGCTGCTGCGGAAGCGCCTGCGCCACACCCGGGACCCGTAGATCTGTTTGGCGCAGCGCCATGCCGCTCTAACGATCGTATAGACGATGACCAAGTCGACCAGAACGGCGATCGCGGAAAGATACGACGGTCCCCCGGACGCGATCTGATGATACGCGAACGCGGCCATCTGCGCGACGACGGCGGCAACGAAGACGAGCAGCAGCGCATAGATCCATCTCAGCTTCGCGATGGGACCGTTCATCTTCGTTTCCCGTCCCTGATTTCCTGCAGTTTGCGTTCCAGCTTGGCGATGACCTCGGGATCGACCTCGTCCAGCGCGTCGATCATATGGTTGACGACCAGGCTTCCGTATTCCTGGATCAGCCCCTGCGACACTTCCTTCGTCTGATCGGAGAGAAACTGCTCTCTCGTCTGCACGGTGGAGAATTTCGCCGCCTGCGTTCTGCCGCTCCCGGATAGCGTCTTCTTCAGATGGCCTTTGTCCACCAGACGATTCATGACCGTCATGACGGCGTTGACCGAGATCGGACTCTCCTGGTTCAGGATCGATTGCACTTCCTTGATGGTCAACCCTTCCGAAGACCAGAGAATCGCCATAATCCGGGCCTCCAGCGGTCCGAAAAAGCGGTTCAAGCCTTCGCCCTTCATATTCAGCCTCTTAATTGGCAACTTGATCTCACCCCATACTACAGAGTGTAGTTCGTTTGGGCGGAGCTGTCAACGTTGACTTCTCCGTCAACTCGGATCGTCGCGGACGGCGTATTTTGCACAAGAAAGCGGTCGGCGTTTTCCCGTAACCCCGAACTGGGCTTCCGCATAGAATGTTCCATGCTCTGCACACGGAGGTCGTTAGAATGAGCTCGTCAAATCAGGTTCAGCATCAGCTGACGCCGATCTATCAATGCGATTCCCAGGTTCACAAGACGTTGCGCTCGGTGAGGGATCAACTGCATCAGCTGTGCTCTCGTCATTCCAATCGGTTGGTCGTCGTCGAGACGATGGACGGCGACGTATTCGAAGGACATATCCGCTATTGCCATAACGGAGTTCTGTATCTGTCTCTATCGAACGAGGGCTGCTCCCGCGCCTTTTTCCCGGGACCGCTTCCGCCTAATCCTTATGCCAACTTCGTGCTTCCGTTGGTGCTGTTTAATCTGCTCACGATTTCGCTGCTTTAAGATTTCCGATCACGAACAGGAAAGGTGAGATCCTCTTGGCCATTACGCCCCCTCTCGGACCGCAAGGCGGACTGCAGCCCCCGACCGCTCCGCCTCCGCAGACCGTTCCGCAGCAGCCGCTCGCTTCGACGCTTGCGGTAGACCCGGGAGCCATCTCCGGATGCCTGTTCCGCCAAACCTATATTTGGCCGCAGAGCGGACCGGGTTTCTGGTTCTACCCGGTGTTCGTCGGACGCACGTCCGTCTCCGGATTTCGTTGGAACGGATTTTTCTGGATGTTCTCCGGTTTCGACCTGAGGAGAATTCAATCTTTTACGTGTTTCTAGGAAAGCCGGGACCCCCGCAGAGGCTTGCGGGGGTCCCGGTTTCGCATCCTATTGGCGATTCAAGAACCTGTGCACGACGGCTGCCAAGAAGCCCCCCGCCAAAGGAGCCGTCAGGAACACCCAAACCTGCTCCATAGCGGTGCCGCCCAGCAGAACGGCCGGAGCCAGGCTGCGGGCCGGATTCACCGAGGTGCCGGTCAAAGCGATACCCAAAATGTGCACGAACGCAAGCGTAAGCCCAATGACCAGCCCTGCCACTCTGCCGTTGCTCTCCGTCGAAGTGACGCCGAGAATCGCGTATACGAAGACGAAGGTTAGAACGATCTCCACGACGATTGCCATCGCCAGCGAAATTCCGATGCCGTAGCCTTCTCCGAAGCCGTTGGCGCCCAGACTGGTGACGGCTGCGCCCGTCGAATCGATGATCGCGTACAGGAGCGCTGCGCCCGCCAAGCCGCCGGCGATCTGAGAGACGACGTACAGAATGAAGTCGGCGCCCGATATCTTGCGCCTGATCAGCATGGCGAAGGATACCGCAGGGTTAATGTGACACCCGGACACCGGGCCGATGGCGTACGCCATCGCCACGATGGACAGTCCGAACGCCAGAGCGATCCCCAGATTGCCCAGATTCCCTCCGGCAGTCGCCGCACTCCCGCAGCCAAACAATACGAGCACGAATGTACCAATGAATTCCGCCAAGCCTTTTTTCACAGAAGAACCCATACTCACCCTCCGTCACAATTATAAAATCATTCAAAATCAGAACACCTATTCCATTGTAGCTTCCGGATTTGAATAATTTCTGAACAGGGGTCCGCTTAACGTCGTTCCGCTATCGAGCCGGGAAAGCGCCCTGTACAACAAAAAGAGACCCCCTCGGCTTGAGGCGGATCTCTCCTTGTTGTCTACTCTTGTAACGCTTCTTCGTATTGCGCGAGAAGCTTGGAGAACGCCGCGGCGCTTGAGGACAGGCCGCCTTCGCGATTGCGCGCCAGCCAGAGTCGCTTGAACTCGGAGAGCGCCGTCTCGAGCTGCTCCCGGAGCCGCTCCAGCCATTCCCGCTCGGCGGCCGCCCCCTCCAAGCCTTGCCGGTAAATATACCGGTGTAGGCCGGCGCCCTGCTCGATCAGCCGCAACGTGTTGGCCAACTCGTCGCGCACGATCGCGGCATCCGGTCCTTCAAGCTCAAGGCGATTCAATTCCTCCTGCCGCTCCTTCAGCCAGCTCTCCGTCTCGTCGAAGCGGTAGTCCTGCGTAAACGGCGTGCCGCTGCCGCCGATCAGCTTCAGCACTTCCGTCCGGATCGCGGTATCCCGCTCCAGCGTCTCCCGATCGGACAGTCCCCGGCCGAGCAAATAGGCGGTGTAGGTGCCGTTCTCCATCGTGCTTCGCTCCAGACGGCCGTACCGGCCCAACTCCAGAAGGAAGCGTCCTCCGGTACCGCTGCGGTCCCGGAGCATCCGAGCCGAGACATACTCTTCCAGCGCCTCTAACTCGTCCACATTCGCCTCCGTCTGCCAGCTTGCGCCAGCCGCGTAGGCGATGGCCGGATAGCCGACAGCCGGCACCTGCCAATGTCCGCCGTCGCCCCAATCGGCGACGATCAGTCCTTCCGCTCCGTGCGCCAGGCCGCTCCTCGCGGCGTCCGCAATGTTGCCGAGCATATTGTCCGTGCGTCCCGCGATCGAGGACCAGCCGCTGGTGCCGGGACATACATAGTAGCGAACGCCATTCTCCCGGAGCCTGCGGCAATGCGGCTCGAACGGTACGGGAGCGTCGTAGTTCCAGTGCAGCACCGTCACGTCGGACGGCAGCCGCCGGATCAGCTCGGGGTGATGCGCCAGCACGTCGCCCCACATCATCGCTTTCTTGCTGTGGCTGCGCGCGGCCTCGAACATTTTCTCCGCGTAGTTGAAGTACAGCTCCCCGACGCCGATCTCGTCGGCCCGCTCCTTGCTCTTGCCCGATCCGAGTCCGAACGGCTCGTCCATGTTGAGGTTGACGTATTCGGACGAGAAATTCGGCAGCAGCTCGTCGAACAAATCCTTCGCCAGCGCGGCGGAGCGTTCGTTCGCCGGATTCATCGTCGTTGGCGGCAGCTTGAACGGGAGCGGAATCGGCGGCTCCATCCCGTCCGGGTGCTCGGCCAGCTCGCGGAACTCCGGCTTGGCCAGCCACGGCCCCATATGGCCGAGACAGTTCTGATTCGGCACCAGATCGATGTATCGGCTTCGGGCGTAGGCGTCCAGCTCCCGGAATTCCGCCGCGGAGAGCGGCGTGGCCTCCGGGAACGACGATCTGTACTTGGCGTAGTCGAAGCAGAAGCCTTCCATGTAGAGCTGAAGATGGTTGAACTTCAGCTCGGACAGCTTGTCGATCAGCGCGTACAGCGTATCCATCTTCGGAATTTTGTTGCGGCCAATGTCGAGCATGACACCCCGCACCGGGAAACTGGGCTCGTCTTCGATGCGGAAATGCCCCAGTGTTGTTCCTTCCCGACTTACTAACTGCTCCAAGGTCACCATCGCATAGTGCAAGCCGATCTCGGTGCCGGCGCCGACCTTCAACCTATCGTTGCTCCATTCCAATACATACCCTTGCGGCTGCAGATCGGGCAGAAACTCCATTTCGAATGCCGTCTCGGCGGAGGAAGCGCCTTTTACCGAGAAGCCGCCCTTCATCGCTCTATGATAACGCCGCTCGACTTGTACGTTCGCAATGAGCCGCTGCGCCTCATCCCCAATTGCACGCAGCTTCAAATGCGGAGACAGCACCGAGGAGCCTCCCAGAGACTTGAAGCTGCGCGGCTTCGGATACAAGTTCATGAACTCGGTCATTTAAGCCCGCCCCTTTTGCATAAACTGTAATCGGTTGAACCCACAAGAGAAAGTCCATTGCATTCCGAAAGGATGGCTTTGCCGGCTTCGGACAGGTTATCAGCGATCAGCTGTTCAGATGCTCCAGAAGCTCCGCCAATTCCTTCTCCCCGAATTTGCCGCCGCTGAACTGGGCCAGCGATCGCAGCGGGAAGCTCTCTCGGAAGCCTTCCAGCATGGCCTTGCTGTCTTCGTCGGCCACATGGCCGAACGGAAGCAGTTCGCGAAGCTTCTGCATGAAGGCGATGCCTTTGTCCGACAGCATCAAGTCGGCCAGCGTAGAGTTGCGGTCGTACACAACCTTGCGGTCCGATGTCGAGCGAACCGTCACCGTCTCCGACAGCGCGATATCCTGCGAGGAGCGCCCGATCAGAATCTCGAATTGTCCCGTTTCGACGATCCAATCCTGCTCGCCGACCTCGTAGAAAGCAAAGCTGCGCTTGTCGAGCTCGAAGGAAACCGCAGTTTCCTCACCCGGCTCCAGGGAAACTTTGTCGAAGCCTTTCAGCTCCTTCAGCGGGCGGAGAACGCTGCTGTCCATATCTCGGACATACAGCTGCACGATTTCTTTGCCAGCGCGCTCGCCCGTGTTTTTCACTTGAACGGTTACCTTCAGCGTATCCGTGTCCGCAAGCTCTTTCTTATCCACAATCAGGTTGGAGTAGGAGAAGGTCGTGTAGCTGAGACCGTAGCCGAACGGGAATAGCGGCCGCAGCTGCTTCTTGTCGTAGTAACGATAGCCTACGAACAGGCCTTCTTTGTACTCCACGCGATCGCCTTTGCACGGATAGTCGAGATACGTCGGATTGTCGCTCAGTTGCGCCGGGAACGTCTCCGCCAGCTTGCCGGAAGGATTCGCATCGCCGAACAGAAGATCGGCCACGGCGCCGCCAAGCGCTTGACCGCCAAGATAAGCCTCGAGCACGCCTCGGGCTTTGTCCAGCCACGGCATCTCGATCGGAGAGCCGTTGCAGAGCACGACGACCAGGTTCGGCTGTACGGCCGCAACCGCTTCGATTAACGCGACTTGGTTGGCAGGCATGCGCATATGCTTCCGGTCGTAGCCTTCCGATTCGTAGCGCTTCGGCAGTCCGGCGAACACGACCGCAACCTCTGCTTCCTTCGCCGCGCGAAGCGCTTCTTCGCTCAACTGAGCGTTGATATCGTCAACCTTCAAGTCATATCCTTGCGAGTAGACAACCTGCGCGCCTTCTCCTGCCGATGCGGTCAGCTCTTCGACGATATCGTCCAGCTTGGTCGGATTGATCTGCGAGCTTCCGCTTCCTTGATATCGCGGCGCTCGGGCCAGCTCGCCGATGACGGCAATCTTGCCGCCGCGCTTAAGCGGCAATACGTTGTTCTCATTCTTCAGCAGCACCATGCTCTCGGCCGCGATCTCGCGGGCAAGCCGGTGATGCGCCTCCCGATCGTAAGTCGCGCCGGGCTTGCGATGATCCACGGCTTTGAATACGATCGTCAGAAGCCGCTCCAGAGCTGCATCAAGCTTCTCTTCCGGGAGTTGTCCGCTTCGAACCGCCTCGACGATTTGCTTGATGCCTTCGCCTTCGCGCGGCATTTCGAGCTCCAAGCCCACCGCAAGGCTTTGCACTCGATCAACGACCGCGCCCCAGTCCGACACGACGAAGCCTTCATGGCCCCACTCGTTCTTCAGCACATCCGTCAGCAACCATTCATTTTGCGCCGCATACTCGCCGTTGACTTTGTTGTACGCGCACATTACCGTCCATGGCTGCGCGTTCTTCACCGCTCCCTCGAAGCTGGCCAAATAAATTTCGCGGAGCGTCCGCTCGTCCACGACGGAGTCGGCGCTCATCCGGCGAAACTCTTGATTGTTCGCCGCGAAATGCTTAAGCGAAGTCCCTACGCCTTGGCTTTGTACCCCCTTGATATGGTGGGTAGCCATTTCGGAAGAGAGGTACGGATCTTCGGAGAAATACTCGAAGTTGCGTCCGCACAGCGGCGATCTCTTGATGTTGGCTCCCGGACCGAGCAGCACGCCGACGTTCTCCGCCTGGCATTCCATGCCCAGCGCCTCTCCCATCTGCGCAATCAGCTCCCGATTCCACGAGCTGGCAATGCCTGCTGCGGACGGAAAGCAAGTGGACGGTACGCTGTCGAACAACCCCAGATGATCGGCATTCTCGACCTGCTTGCGCAGCCCGTGCGGGCCGTCGGTCACCATAACGGAGGGGATGCCCAATCTCTCCACGGCTTGGGTATGCCAGACGTCGCGCCCCGTGCACAGGCTTGCTTTCTCCTCCAAGGTCATTTGCGCAATCAAGCTTTTAATGTCCCGTTGTTTGCTCATTCCGAATTTCTCCCCTCATTCTGCTTATGCCCCAACCCATATAAACTCGGCCGATCGTACGTCCCTGCTGTTGGAGCCGACAAATACGAAGAACTTGCCCGGCTCTGCCGCATAACCGACTCCCGGCGTCCAGAAGGTTAAACTCTCTTCGGCAATCCGGAACTCCACTTCTTTGCTTTCGCCTGCGGCAAGATGAAGCTTGCTGAACCCTTTCAGCTCCTTCACCGGACGCACGATGCTGCCATGGCAATCCTGGATGTACAGCTGCACGGTTTCTTCTCCGCCGATCCGGCCCGCATTGCTCACCGTGACTGACACTCGAATCTCCTCGCCCACCGCAAGCCGATCGCGATCCAGCTTCAGATCCGAATATTCAAACCGGGTATAGCTGAGCCCGAAGCCGAACGGATACAGCGGATCATTCGGGCCGTCCACATATTTGGAGATAAACTTCTGATGACGGTTGGCTTCCGTAAGCGGTCTTCCGGTGCGAAAATGGTTATAATACACCGGAATTTGCCCGGTATGCGCCGGAAAGCTCATCGTCAGCTTCCCCGAAGGGTTGTAATCGCCTACGAGCACGTCGGCAATCGCATGTCCGGCCTGGGAGCCCAGGAACCACGTTTCCACAATTGCATTCACGTTCCTGTCAAACCAATCCAGCACCAGCGGGCGACCGTTCGTCAGCACGAGCACGACCGGTTTGCCAAGCGCGGCCACGGCTTCCGCGAGCTTCTTCTGCGCTTCCGGCAATTCGATGCTCATCCGCGAAGCCGCTTCCCCGGACATGTCGCTGCTCTCCCCGAGTGCCAGAAGGACAACGTCTGCCTGTTCCGCCTTCTCCAAAGCTTCCTCGATCCCGCCCTCTATCGGCTCATGAACCCCGCACCCTTTGGCATACAGCAATCGCTCTTCCGAGATTCCCTTGTCGCGCAAGCCTTCGTACAAGGTCACCGTCTCATGGCCGAACCTCGAGAACTGCCACGGACCGAGCAAATCCCGGCTGTCCGCGAACGGGCCGATCAGCGCGACCTTACCTCCGCCGTTGCCCGCCATAGGCAGTACTCCGTCATTTTTCAATAGCACGATGGACTTTCGCGCAAGATCGCGGCTGGATTGCAGATGATCCTCGTGAAAATGATATTCCGCTTCCTTCTCCGGGCGAACATAACGGAACGGATCATCCATCAAACCGAGCTTATACTTCAGCGTCAAAATGCGGCGAGCGGCATCGTTAATCTGCGCCTCCGAGATTTTCCCTTCCCCCACCAGCTGCGGCAAGTGCTCGAACGTGCGCGTCGCCATCTCGATATCCATCGTCGCGTCGACCGCCATTTTCGCGGCTTCCTTCACATCGTCCGTCAGGCCATGCACGACAATTTCGTCCACCGCGCCGTAGTCCGAGATCAAGATGCCGTCGAAGCCGAGCTCATCGCGCAGCAGGTCCTTCATCACGGCCTTGCTTGCCGCCACCGGCACGCCTTGATAAATATTGAACGCGTTCATGACCGAACCCGCTCCGGCTTGCAGGCCCGCCTGGAACGGCGGCAAGTATACATTGCGCAGCGTCGCTTCCGACAGATCGACCGTATTGTAATCGCGCCCGCCTTCGGCTGCGCCGTAACCGATAAAGTGCTTCAGACAAGCCACGATCGTTTCCGGGTCCAGCAGCGAATCCCCCTGGAAACCTTCAACCTGCGCTTTCGCAATCAGCGCGCCCAAGTACGGGTCCTCGCCCGCCCCCTCGGACACTCGGCCCCATCGCGGGTCCCTGCTCACATCGATCATCGGCCCGTGGTTGTACACCGTACCCGATGCGCTCGCTTCCTTCGCCGCGATCGCGCACGCTTCCTTGATCCCATCGAGATCCCAGCTGCAGGACCAGGCCAGCGGAATCGGGAAGATCGTCTGCGAGCCGTGAATAATATCCGCATTGAACAACAGAGGAATACGATGCGGCGATTGCTCCACCGCGATCTTCTGCAGCTCGAATACCCGGCTGACATCGAACGCGCCCAGCACCGAACCCGCTCGGCCCTCGGCGATCAGCTTCTCCGGCGGATCGGTCTCCACCGCATGGCCGAACGAGAAGTTCGACGCGGGAACCTGGAACATCTGGCCGATCTTCTCTTCGAGCGACAGCCGGCCCAGAAGAGCGTCCACCGCTTCCCGAATCTCCTCGTCGGATCGCTTTGCCACGTCATCCTTCCGATAAGGCTTCACCTGCTCGGCCAGCGCTTCCGATAGAGCAAGTCCGCGGCCCCTGGCCGCCTCGATCGGCAAGCTTCCGAGACCGGGCATGCGCATCTCTCCGCTCAGGCGGTCATCTTCGAACGCCAGATCTACGACGATCTCCTCGTCCGGTCTCCAGAACGCTTTCGCCCGGCCATGGAGCCGATTGCCCTCCACCGCAAGCGATTCGATCTGAATCGGAATGGCCAGCGGTTCCGTCGCGATATCCAACGAGTAGCCCGCTTTCTTCGTCACCTTGAATTGGATTTTCAGCTTCATTAACGGTGTCGCTACAACCGTATGCCACAAGCCCAACATGGCTGTCCCTCCACTCTTCATCCCATCAGCCTTTTACGGCGCCGATCATCAAACCTTTAACGAAATACTTCTGGAAAAACGGATAAGCGAGCAGAATCGGTACGATCGCCACGACGGCGATCGCCATGCGAAACGTTTCTTTGGGCAGCATCGCCAAAGCGTCGGTAGCTCCCATACTGCTGTTCATAGATAAGAACTCGATGTTGCTCATAATGCGGTTTAGCACGTTCTGAAGATTAAGCAGATTCGGATCGTTGATAAAGATCAGTCCGTTGTTCCAGTCATTCCAGAAAGCAAGCGCCTGGAACAAACCGATCGTCGCGAGAATCGGCAGCGACAGCTGCAAAATGATGCGGTAATAGATCTTGAATTCGCTCGCTCCGTCGATACTGGCGGATTCGATCACCGCGGTCGGAATCGTGTTGGTGAAGAAAGCGCGCATCAACAGCACGTTAAATCCGTTCATCAGCAGCCACGGGATCAATTGCGCCCAGAGCGTATTTTGAAGCTCGAATACTTTGGTGTAGACCATATACGTCGGCACCAGGCCGCCGTTAAACAGCAAGGTGAAAAATACAATGAAGGCCAGCACCTTGCCCCCCGGCAAGTCCCTGCGCGACAACGGATAAGCCAGCAAGGACGTGATCGCAAGACTCGTCACCGTACCGACAACCGTGATCAGGATGGTAATGCCGTAAGCGTGGAGGATGGTGTCGGAGTTTTTCCACAAATATTCGTATGCGCCAAAGCTGAATTCCGACGGAAAGAAGGAATACCCGTCTCTCACGATCGCTTTATCATCCGTAATAGAGGAGATAAACAGCAGGACAAACGGAAGGATGCAGGCCAGCGAAAACAAACCGAGCACGAGATGAGACGCGACCTGCCATCCGCGGTATTGATTCTTCATAAGACTCCCCCCTTATCAGAACAGTGCGTTGTCTCTGTCGATTTTACGGACGATATAGTTCGACACCAGAACCAGGACGAAGCCGACAATGGATTGATAGAACCCTGCCGCAGCGGACATCCCGATATCGCCGAGCTGCATCAGACCGCGGAATACGTAGGTGTCGATAACGTTGGTCGTATCGTATATCGCACCGGAGTTCATCGGGATCTGATAGAACAAACCGAAGTCGGAGTAGAAAATTCGGCCGATCGCAAGCAAGGTGAGCATCGTGATGATCGGAGAGATCATCGGAAGCGTGATTTTGCGAATTTGCTGCCACTTGGATGCGCCGTCAAGCCCGGCCGCTTCGTAGTACTCCCGGTCAATCCCGATAATGGCGGCCAGGAAGACGATGCACGAGTACCCGGCCCCTTTCCAAATATGCACGATCGTTAAAATATAAGGCCAATACTTGGATTCCAAATACCAGGAGATCGGTTCGACCCCAAGCATCGGCAGAATAGTCTTGTTCACAAAGCCCGTGGCCGGACCGAGCAGCGCATACACGAGATAGCTGACCAGAATGATGGAAATCATATGAGGCAATATCATGACGCTCTGATAGAAACGCTGCGAGAACCTGCTGCGAATCTCGTTGAGCAATATGGCGATCAGGATCGCAAAACCAAGTCCAAGGACGATGAATACCGCGTTGTACAGAATCGTGTTGCGCGTAATGATGTAAGCGTCGCTTGTCGCAAATAAATAACTGAAGTTCTTGAACCCGACCCAGTCGCTGCCCCATATCCCTTTCGCGTAATTGATATCCTTGAAGGCAATGGAGAGGCCGAACATCGGCAAATAGTTGTTGATCAGCAAATAGGCCAGTCCCGGTATGGTCATGATATAAAGCGGGATATACCGACGGAGGTTGATTCTTTTTCGTTTCACTTCTGTATTCATCACGTTCCCCCCACTGGATGACAGCTGCGGAATAATAAGCCCGACCAATCTTCGACTGATCGGGCGCTTGCTTGTTATGAAAATTTACTTTACGCCGTTGGCCGCCGCCCACTCATCCAATTGCTTCTGCTTCTCTGCGACGATCTTGTCGATTCCGGCCGCTTGCAGCTTATCGATGAATTGAGGGAGAATTTTGTCCGGGTCGACGCTGCCCGTCTCCAGAGACAGCTTGTATTCGTTGATCACGTTGGAGACTGCCGCGTATTCCGTCTTCACGTTGGAGCCGTCGAAGATGAACCCGAGCGCTTTGGATGGCGTCGCCGATTCGTTGAACTCTTTCATTTTGCTCCAAATTTCAGGATCGTTGCTTTCCAGCACATAGGCTTTGAACTGATTGCCGAACATCCATTGCAAGCTGTTGAAGCCCACCGAGTTCGCATCCTTGCCTTCCGGATACTTGATGATCTTGTCTTGCACCTTCACATAGTGCGTGCCTTCAATCCCCCAGCTGAACAGGTTCACGATGTTTTCGTCCTCATACATCAGGTTCAGGAATTTCATCGCTTTCTCGGGAAGCTTCGAGTGCACCGGAATTCCCCACATTGCAAGCGTTATGTTCGAAGTGGTGCTGTATGGAGGATTCAATTCCGCGGAAACGACCTCGACTCCGTTGTTTTTCGTTTCTTGCACGTCGAATCCCGGTTTCTGCATCCCGATGTACGAGGCGACTTTACCCGAACTCATCAGCTCGACCAAGCTCAATTTGTTCGTAGCCGCATCGCTCAAAATATATCCCGCTTTGTACCACTCGCGGATTCTCTTGACGAAGTCCGCGTATTCCTGCGTTTCGAACAGGTTAACGACCTTCAAGCCGTTGTCGTAATGCGGGAGAACCCCCATATTGTCGCCAAGCTCGTCATAGAACTTGTACACGTCGCGGAACGACTGCGTTCCGCCGGTCGAGATCGGCACCCTATCCGGCTCTTTTTCTTTGAGCAATTGCAGTACGTTCGCTACATCGTCCAATGTCTTGATCGCGCTCATGTCGATGTTGTGCTTTTCCACCAGATCTTTACGAATGGTATACCCGTAGCTGCCCGCCAAGTCGCGCACGGACGGAACGCTGTAGATCTTGCCGCCGATCTTCGTGGCGTTCAGGTATTTTTGTTCGAGGGAAGCCGTAATTCCGCTGCCATACTCCCCGATGAGATCGTCAAGGGGACTGAGCATGCCCTTGGCAACCATGTTGCTGTACATGGTGCCATGCACGTAGGTTAGATCCAATTTCTCATTCGAGCTGAAAATCAGGTTTGTCCGTTGCAGCCATTCGCCGGCGTTGATCGGCATGAACTTGACCCGAACCTTGATCTTCGATTCCGTAATTTTGTTCATTTCCTGTTCCACGAGCTGCAGCCCCGTAAGATCGGGGGAGACGATCGGGAACGCGACGATCAACTCTTCGACCGGCCCGTCGTCTTCCGCTGCGGACGGTTTGCCGCTCTCCGCACTATTTTCGCTATTTCCGCTTGCCGCACCGTTGTTGTCTTTGTTGTTACTGCCGCCGCATGCCGACAAGATCAGCGCAAAGCTGAGCAGAAGCAATAATGACCCTTGCATGACTCTCTTCAACTTAATCCCCCCGCTGTTAATCGTTGTGATGTTGCTGTCTCTATTGTACGGGGGCGATGGGAACGACTCTGCCCGTCTTACGACTTCTCCCTGCCACTTTCCCGACTTCCGTCCGCGAAGCGTTCTCCCTGGTGCTTGCTGCGATACTCGACCGGATTGAGCTGCATATATTTCTTGAACATGCGCGAGAAGTGCGAGAAGTTGGCGTAGCCGATCTTGCCCGCGATCGAGGCGACGGACATCTCCGTATTGATCAGAAGGCCGGCGGCGATCTCCAAGCGCTGCTGAAGCAAATAATCGGAAATCGACAATCCCGTCTCCTTCTTGAAAATACGCGTCAAATAGTCCGGATTCAAATAAACGGAATGAGCGATATCCTCTCGGGAAATGTCCTTGTCCAAATTTTCGCGAATGTAGGCTTTGACCTTGTCCACGACGCTCTGCGATTGATCGACGTCGGCGATGACCTCCATGGACCTGCCGATCATATGCCTGAGCCAGTTCAGCGAATCGTTGGCCGAACGCATCGATGCGGCGATCAGCTCCGTCGAGCGTTCGTCCCCGAACAACTGATGCGCCTGGATGCCTTTGACTTGGAGCACGTAGTATACCATCTGCTGGAAGTCTTGTATGAACCGGTTCAGCGTATCGGAATTCAGTTGCCCGGAGGCCGCCTGCGACTTCAGGTATTCCTCCACGGCTTTGGACAGCTCGGCCCGTTTGGCTTCCTTCAGCAGCACGGCCCACATGCTCATATCCGGCGGCAGATGCCCGCTCATGGAGGCCTGCGGGTCGTGAAGCGAGAATACGCGTTGGTCGTAGGCCACGTTATTCGCGTCGAGTCTGCGCAGCCTGGAATAGATAGACGCCATGTGGTGCCCCTGCGCGCTTTCGCCGATATAACAGGCCACTCCCGCGTAGAAGAAGGAACCGCAGGCTTCGACGAACTTCTCGCAGGCCGCGCGCAGCCGCTCCTCGTCTGCCATGACCGACTCTCCGCTGGCGAGCGCCAGCATGCAGCCGCCGCCAAGCGACACCAGCAGCCCGCTCTCCAGGTCGCTCAGCAGAAGCTCCTCGGCCGACTTGCGAATGGCGTATTCCAGCACTTTCTCGTCTCGCAGCGAAACTTCCTTATACCATCTTCTGATGCGGATCAGAACGGGAACAAAGGTCATCTCTTGCGAATACGGAATATTCCGTTCCTCGGCCGCCTTCTTCTGCGCTGCCGCGTCGCCCGGAATCGCTTGGTTCAAAATGTCCAGCCAGAACCGCTCTACGATCAGCGGCTGATGCTTGACCCAATATTTGCCGTATTGGCTGAACTCGTTCAGCCGGTTGTCCTGGTCGAGCTTGCGCATCGCCTTCCGAACGGCTTCGGTAAGCTCGCCGTACGGGATCGGCTTCAGCAAATAGTCAAGGCTGCCGAGCTGCATCGCTTGCTTGGCGTATTGGAAATCGGCGTGGCAGGTCAAGAAAATGGTTTCCGTCCGCGGGTAGTGCCGTCTGACCCACTCCAGCAGCTCCAGCCCGGTTCCCTGGGGCATCTCGATGTCGCACAGTAAAATATCGATCGGCTCGTTGCGGAAGATTTCCTTGGCCTGATCGGGGCTGTAAGCTTCGAACAAGCGGGTAATCCCGATCCCGGGCCAATCCACTCCCGACTTCAGCCCTTCGACGGCAATCGGCTCGTCATCCACGATCAGCAATCGGCTCATCTTCGTCTCCCTCCTTCCCTTCCGGCTCCGGTCGCAGCGGAATCACAAGCTCAACGACCGCGCCGTGCGGATCGTCGTTATAGCATTCCATCCATGCGCGCTCCCCGAATTGCAGCCGCAGGCGCTCCCGCACGTTCCACAATCCGATATGCGCGCCGTTCTCGTCCGCGATCTGCCTGCCGCTGCGGATCGTATCCAGCGCTTCGTCGGAAAAGCCTTTGCCCGTATCGCGAACCGAGAGGCAAACCAACGGTTCGTCGGCCAGCGTGTCCAGCGAGGCTTCGAGGTGCATGGAGATCGAACCGTCCATGCGGACGGCGTGCTTGATCGTGTTCTCGACGAGCGTCTGCAGAATGAGCGGCGGAATCGGCGTCTCCTGAAGGTATTCCGGCACCCGAATATCGCAGTCGAAACGATTAGGCAGCCGCATCTGCTGAATGTGCAAATAATTGCGGATATGCTTCAGCTCGTCTTTGAGCTGTACGAGCGGATGATTGCTTTGGAACATGTAACGAAAATATTGCACGAGGCACATCGTCATTTCCTGGATCAGCTCGTACTGCTTGACCTGAGCCAGATTGTACAAAATGTTCAGCGAGTTCATGAAAAAATGCGGATTGATCTGAAGCTGCAGATGCTTCAGTTCGGCCCGCTGCTTGCTTAGCTGTTCTTCGTATACGTGAATTTTCAGCTCTTCGATCTGGGTGATCATCTGGTTAAACGTGCGATTGACGAGCTGGAATTCATCCGGCACGGGAGATTCCTCGATTTGAAGATTAAGGTTCCCTTCTCCGATCAGGCGCATCCCGACCATCAGCTTCCGCAGCGGCATAAGCAGCACCTTGCGCAGAAACCACGCGCTCAGCAGCAGCATCGCCACCGCCACTACGATGACGAAGTTGGCCGCGTTCGCCAGATAGGGGAGATTTTCGAGAATCTGCTTGTCCAGACTGACCGCGACGAGGCTGAAAGCGCCCTTGCGCGACGATTCCCCGACGACGAGATAGTCGCCCCGGCTGCCCGACAAGTAATAATCGTGGAAACCTTGCGTGAAATCCAGGCCTTCGACCTCCAGCGGCTGGGTGCCTCCCAGCCGTTCACCCGCTCCGTCCACGATGAGAACGGCCCCCGTCTTCCCCGTGTTCATCTCGCTCAGCGGCGCCAGCATCGTCTGGACCTTCACCCACGCTCCGATATACAGCTCGCCGCTTCTAAGCAGACGCACGATGTAGGGGTCGCCGTCAACGTGCATCGACGCCCATTCGGTGTTGACGTGCAGCGGCTGTTGCGTCAGCCGCAAAATCTGCTCCGTCAACGCTTGACGAAGCCCGGTCAGCCGGCTGTAGCTTACAGCCGGCTTGTACGCCTCCATCATATCCTGCTTGGGCAGGGAGTAGACGAAGAAGCCGTCGATATACGGATAGACGATAAGATCGGAGGTCAGCAGGCGAGAGGCGCCGCTCTTGGCCATCATGTACTGATCTTCCGTTGCCTGCTGGTCGCCCATCGTCAGCAGATTGAAATCCGAGAACGCCAAACCCGTCAGATGACGCTCCACCTCGGACAGCTGATCGTCGATCTGCCTCATGTGAATGGAGATCAGCGTCTTATTGGACATCGCCACCTGATTGTGAATGACGCGCACGCTGTAATCGTTGTTGTATAGGAGCAAAGCGATCAATGGAACCGTAATGCTGAATAGGCCAAGCACAAGCTTGACCCTGATCGAGCCCCAAGGGATTGAAGCGAAGCGTCTGAACATGATGGTTCCCCCTGTCGGATGATAAGAGCTTCTAGGTTATTATATCTCATCCGTAGCGTTGCCCCGCTCCATCGTAACGCTCTTCCGGAGAGCGCTTCTGCTCCTCATCCGACCAAAACCCTCGCATTTTGCGACCTTTTGCCGCATCGGGCTTCCGTTAGTCGGAATTCGACCTTGTCCCCGTCGGAACAAGGGTGGATCTTTCGCCGAGCGGCCTGATAGGATAAGGGCATCAGTCAGGTATGACGAGGAGTGATTGCCAGTTGGCCCTATTCGGACGCATCGTTAAAGCGGTTGCTTTCACCGGTTTTATGACGGTTATGAAAATAAGAATCGCCGTGCGGTCGTCGCCGGAGCCGTTCGTCCGGTGGCTTCGGCGCCAGCCCGACCCGGGGCTCGTTCCGCCTAGCCATATCGCCGAGTACGAGCAGCGGATCAGGAAGGCGGAGAACGTGACGTACCCTTCGGATTATCGGGCGAATAAGCTGGATATTTATTGGCCGGCAGACGGCGAGGACAAGCTTCCGACGATCTTGTGGGTCCACGGCGGAGCGTTCGTGGCGGGCGACAAGGAGGGTACTGCCTCTTGGTGCGCCGTGATGGCAAGTCAAGGCTATACGGTCGTCAGCATGAACTATGAGACTGCGCCCGAAGCGCGTTATCCGGTTCCCGTGCTGCAGATGGCGGAGGTTGTCCGCTATTTGACCGAAGAGGCCGAGAGCTATCCGACGCTGGACCTGGATCGCCTCATTATCGGAGGAGATTCCGCGGGCGCACAGATCGCCTCCCAGTTCGCAGCGATTCAGACCAATTCCGAGCTGGCGCGGCTAACCGGAATTGCGCCGTCGGTACCGCCGCGCGCGCTGAAAGCCGCGCTCCTGTATTGCGGGCCCTATGACGTGAAGCGGCTGGCCAACGTGCAAGACAGGGCCGGCAGGTTTTTCATGCACCAGATCGGATGGGCCTATATCGGGGAACGGAAATGGAGGGACAGCGTCCATGCGCGGAATGCTTCGACCGTCGACTACGTGACGGATCGGTTTCCTCCCGCGTTTATTACCGACGGCAATACGGGTTCGTTCGAGATGCACGGCAAGGAGCTGGAGACAAGGCTGAGGACGCTGGGCGTTCGGGTCGCTTCTCTGTTTTTCCCGTTATCCGAAGGCGTCGTGAATCATGAGTACCAGTTCCGGTTGGATACGCCCGAGGCCGCCGTCTGCCTGGACATGACGCTCGCTTTCCTCGCGGAATGCCTTGACGGCTAGACGCCGGCGAGAACGGTCGACATGAGCTGCCGGCCTCCGTTTTCATAGGGATTATTTGGAACAAGGCTTATCCCTCCTCGCTTCTTCACATCCTCCAATGAACGGCTTATACTTTGGAGATGACTATAAGATAGATGCGCACAAGAAACGAGGATACTATGGACCGGAACAACCTACGCGCCGCCCTGTGCGTGCCGCTCATCGCGTTCGCGCTGCTGCTTCTGTCGCTCGGTCCGGCAGTCGGGCCCTGGATCCACTGGGCTCACGCCGCCGATGCGCCGACGGCAAGCGAACCGGCCGCAGGGACGAAGAAGCTCGTCATGGGCACGTCGCCCGATTATCCGCCCTACGAAAGCGTAGACGCGAAGAACAACGGCGATATTGTCGGCATGGACATCGACATCGCCAAGTACATCACCAGCCGGCTCGGCTACGAGCTGGAGATCGCCAGCATGGACTTCAGCGGCTTGATTGCGGCGCTCCAGACGGGACGCGTCGACTTCGTCATGTCCGGAATGTCGGTGACGGAGGAGCGCAAGATGAGCGTCGCCTTCTCCGACAGCTATTACACGGCCCGCAATACGATCGTCTCCCGGAGCGCCGACGGGTTCGAGACCGTAGATCAGCTCTCGGGCAAGCTCGTCGGCTCGCAGCTCGGCTCGATTCAGGATCAATTCGCCGAGACGATCCCGGGAGCCAGGCAGAAGAAGCTCAACAAAATCGCCGATCTCATCCAGGAGCTCAACTCCGGGCGCATCGACGCGGCGATCGTCGAGGACGCCGTCGCGCTGGAGATGGTCGGTGCGAACCCCGGCCTCGTCATGAATTTCCTGCCCGTCTCGGAGGAGGACAACGGCTACGCCATCGCCTTCCCCAAGCAGACGCAGCTCGTCGGGGATTTCAACCGCGTGCTTGCGGAAATGAAAGAAAACGGAGAACTGCAGAACATTATCGGCAAATGGTTTGGAGAAAAGGAAGACGCTTCCGGGCGGGAGAGCGGCTTCCTGAACATCGACTTCCGGGTGCTGGACGGGTACGTGCCGTACATTCTGAAAGGCGTCTACGTCACGCTGCTGTTCACCCTCGTCTCGGCCCTGCTCGGGCTGATCTGGGGCACGATTCTGTCCCTGTTCAAAATCTCCGGCGTCAAGCCGCTGATCGCGTTCGCCACCGCCTACACTTCGGTGTTCCGCGGAACTCCGCTGCTCGTGCAGCTCACGCTGATCTACTACGCGACTCCGCAGCTGTTCGGCTTCGACATTCCCGCTCTGCTCGCGGCCGGCCTTGCGTTCGGGCTCAACTCCGCCGCGTACTTGTCGGAGACGATCCGCGGAGGCATCATGGCCGTCGACAAAGGCCAGCGCGAAGCTGCGATCGCCCTTGGGGTTCCTTACCGGAAAATGATGGTTCGCATTATTTTCCCCCAGGCGCTCCGCCATATTCTGCCCGCGCTCGTGAACGAGTTCGTCGCGCTGCTGAAGGAATCCTCGCTCGTCTCGGTCATCGGCGTCACCGAGCTGATGCGCCGCGCGGACGTCGTCCGGGCCAGCACCTTCCGCTCCTTCGAGGCGCTGCTGCTCGTCGCCGCGATCTATTACGTGCTCGTGCTCGTTCTGACATCTCTTGCCCGCATGCTGGAAAGGAGGCTGCGCCGAAGTGATTAACGTAACCGACTTGACGAAAACCTTTGGCAAAACCCAGGTGCTCAAGGGCATCACGACCCAAGTGGACAAAGGAGAGGTCGTCGCCCTGATCGGACCGTCGGGTTCGGGCAAGTCCACCTTCCTCCGCTGCCTGAACCTGCTCGAGACGCCGACCTCCGGGACAATCGCCATTAACGGCGTCGAGCTGACGGACCCCAAAACCGATATCGCCCGCGTGCGGCAAGGAATCGGCATGGTGTTCCAGCATTTTCACCTGTTTCCGCACATGACGGTGCTCGACAATATTACGTTCGCCCCCGTGGAGGTCAAGGGCATGTCCGTGGAGGAGGCCCGCGCCAAGGCGCATGCGCTGCTCTCCCGCGTCGGCTTGGCCGATAAGGCCGACAGCTATCCGTCCCGACTCTCGGGCGGACAGAAGCAGCGCGTCGCGATCGCGCGAAGCCTGGCGATGGAGCCGGACATCATGCTGTTCGACGAGCCGACCTCGGCGCTTGATCCCGAGATGGTCAAGGAAGTTCTGAACGTCATTCGCGGTCTGGCAGAGAGCGGAATGACGATGCTGATCGTCACCCACGAGATGAAGTTCGCGCGGGAAGCCGCCGATACGATCTACTTCCTCGACGAGGGCAGACTCGTCGAGCGGGCGGCGCCGGAGCAGTTCTTCAGCCGGCCCCAGAGCGAGCGCGCGACCCGGTTTCTGGAGCAGGTGCTGTAAATTCCTACACGAACAACAGCCGGGAGCCTCAGCAGATTTTCTCTGCAGGGCTCCCGGCTGTGCCGTTGCGCCATACCCTTCCCCGAAGCCGTTCGCGCCCAGACTAAATAGGCTTAGCTCTTACACCGATGTCTTAAGCTCATCGATCCGCTCCGCCGGCAAACCGGTCATTTCTTCTACCATTGCCGGATCAAGCCCCTTTGCCAGCATTTTGGCGGCGATTTCCTCTTTGCTTTTCAGCATACCCTTTTCTATCCCTTTCTCCATACCTTTCTTCTCCCAGGAAGTTAACCACTCCATAACCGCAGCCTCCTCTAATTCCGTCCGCTCTATTTTCTTCGCCAACTGTTCATTCTCCGCTTCCGTCAACGGCAAATACGTTTCGAAAAATACCGTCAGCAGTTTCATCCTCGCAGGGTCTAATTCCTGTCCTACTCCAGACTCGCAAGACTCACGGAATTCCCTTCCGTAGAGTGCCATACGACGATTTGCCCATCCGAAGTCCACACGAGCGGGTTCCCGGTACCCAGCCGCATAACCTTATCGTGGTCAAGAACGATCAGATAGCTCCCCATATCCGCCAGCGAAACGGCATAATAACGAGCTTGCTCATCGTCCGGATTGGGAAGCGTGCGCACGATCTGCGAGGACGCCTGCTCGCCGAGCTCCGACTTCAGTAGAGCCAACGCTTCTTCCGGCAATACCGGCGCCTCTACCTTGGACAGCAGCCCTTGGCGATAATGAAACAGCGCTTTGCCTCTGGCGGAAGAGAAATCCGCGGTGCCAAGCAGAGGAACCGCAACCGTATCCCGATCGGTCCATTCAACCGGATAGATCAAGTGCCAGCCCTCGCTGTGCCCCATATACGCCGCTTTAGGGAATGCCGACACCACCTGACCCTGCACGTCTACAATCGTCAGATCGGCAGGGGCCTAAGTTGGACTCCGAATCCGTCAAGACGGCGATATGCTGCCCGTCGGGAGACACTGCCATGCCGTAAATGGAACTCCCCGATTCATAAATCGGCCGTTGCGTTCCGTCCAGCAAACGCTGAAGAACATCAACCTCCCGGTGCTCCCGCAGAACGCTGCCTTTCCGATCCAACACCGCTATCGATACGACGTCTTCTGGAATCGGGATCGGCACCCGTTCGTTGCTCTTCGCCTCCTCCGACCTCCCCGAACTGCACGCCGACAGAATCGTCACCACCACCAAAAGCAGCAATATCCCCTTCCGCACCACGCCACCAGCCCCCTACAAGTCGCTGATACCTCTTTGCTAACTTAGACGAAGGGATAGTCTGGAACGTTGCGCCTCAACAGCTCGGGCATGCGATTTTGATTTCCATTGAAGAAAGTCGAGGGGTGCCTGATCACGACTAACGATCAACCGTTTTTTGATCTGCAATAAGCATTTCTCTGCCAGGCTATCCGCTTACGGTTGGCGTTTTACGATCTATGCTATAATGGGAATAAGAGTATTTTCCGAATGGAGGGAAGAAGATGAGCAGACCACTAGAACAACCCAAGCTGACTTATCGGCAATACTTACGATGGCCGGAAGGTGCACGGATTGAGTTGATCGATGGTGACGTCTACAATATGACCCCAGCGCCTTCGCGGATGCACCAAAAAATACTCATGGAATTAAGCTCCCGATTTGCAACCTACCTTCGCGGCAAAACATGCGAAGTTTACCCTGCTCCCTTCGACGTCCGTCTGCCGAAGCCCGGTATGTCGGATGAAGATACCGATACGGTCGTACAGCCGGATATTACGGTTGTATGCGATGTATCCAAGCTGGACGATCGGGGCTGCAAGGGGGCGCCGGATCTGGTTGTCGAGATTATTTCGCCGGGTAGTCTCAAACTGGACATCTCGACGAAGAAGTCGCTTTATGAATCATCAGGCGTGAAGGAATACTGGATCGTGTACCCCTCGGAAAAGATCGTTACGGTATATACGCTATCAGAGAACGGCAAGTATGAGTTATTCGAATCTTATAGTGTGGACGACGCGATCCCTGTTTCGATTTTTCCGGACTTCGTCATTCATGCGAATGAAATATGGACATAGCGATCCTCCAGTCAAGACAACAACTCAAGTTGACGCGCCGATTAGAAGTCTTCTCCTACGCGCACGATGGACGGATATCAGGATGATATCCACGCCGTATGGGATTGCTAATCACACTCTCGCCCCCTCCATGTTCCGGTTAACCGTTCATTATCTCTCGACCTTCCGCCGTGTTCATTCCGGCTTCCAGCAGCTTGACTATCCGATCTACGTCATAGACGCATCCCCGCCATGTGCCGCCGCTCGCAGCTTGCAGCGCTGCCCATAGACGCGTATCGTCAGGAAGCTCAGGGTCTTTCGCGAGATCGGGATGAGGCATTCTGGAAGCTAATACTTTCGTTCCCGCTTCCGAATCCTCCGGTTCCTCGCCGCAGCCCACCATCTCGATATGCCCCTCTAATCGATTCAGATCAATACGGATATCGATCCAATCGCCATTGAGAAGCTTGCCAACAGGTCCGCCAGCCAAGGCTTCGGGCCCAATATGACCAATACAAGCGCCGGTCGACACTCCCGAGAAGCGAGCGTCCGTAAGCAGCGATACTTCTTTACCGAATGGCAGATGCTTAAGAGCCGAGGTCAACTGATAAGTCTCTTCCATCCCGGTACCCGATGGCCCCCGTCCCATAAGCACCATAATATCTCCGGCAACGATGCCTTTATTCTTAATTGCATGGATAGCCGCGCGTTCGGTCGTGAACACTTTCGCTCTGCCGACGTGGCGATAGACGCCCTCACTATCAACCATAGACGGATCAATAGCTGCCGATTTGATGACAGAGCCCTCGGGACAGATATTTCCGGTCGGGAAGGTCACCGTCGAGCTCAGTCCTGCTTGTTTGGCTCGTTCCGGACTGAAGATCACCCGGTCGGGATCGATCCCTTCGTTCTCCAGTAAATGGCGGCGCATGCGGCGACGTCGTTCGGACGATTCCCACCAATCCAGCGTCTCGCCAATGGTATTGCCCGTTACCGTGAGCGATTTTTCATCCAATACGCCAAGCTTACGCATATGCAGCATAACCTCAGGTACGCCGCCGGCAAGGAAAGCTCTTACGGTCGGGTGATGCTCAGGTCCATTAGGAAGAACGCTGACTAATCGCGGAACAGCGCGGTTAATCTCTGCCCAATCCTTGACCGTTGGCAGGGAAAGTCCCGCCGCATGCGCAATCGCAGGAATATGGAGGAGCAGATTTGTAGAGCCGCCAAAGGCCGCATGAACGGCCATCGCATTCCGAATGGCGCTATCCGTGATAATCATGCCTGTAGTCAGTCCGCTTTCCGCCATCCCGAGAGCGGATCTCGCGGATTGCCTTGCCATTTCTTCCCACACCGGCTGCCCTGACGGCGCCAGCGCCGCATGAGGTACAGTCAAGCCAAGAGCTTCCGCTATAACTTGTGCCGTTCCCGCCGTACCTAGGAACTGACAGCCTCCGCCAGGAGTTGCGCAAGCGCGGCAGCCAAGTTCAGCCGCTTCTTCAAGCGACAGTTCACCGTTCGAATATCTCGCGCCAATCGTTTGAATTTGGCCTGCGTCCTCGCCATGGGTCGGCGGAAGGGTAACGCCGCCTGGAACGATTACGCCTGGAAGTTTGCTCATCCCGGCCAGAGCCAGCATCATAGACGGCAATCCCTTGTCGCATGTTCCAACTCCCAGCACGGCCGACCGTTGCGGCAAGGATCGAATCAGACGTCTTAATACCATTGCGGCATCGTTTCGGAACGGCAGAGAATCGAACATGCCCGTCGTCCCTTGAGAACGGCCATCGCAAGGATCGCTAACGAAGCCCGCGAAGGGCACTCCGCCGCGGCTCGCGATTTCTTCAGCCGCGGCTTTCATCAAGATTCCAACTTCCCAATGTCCAGTATGATAACCAAGCGCGATGGGATGACCGTCTTCATCTCGAATTCCACCCTGCGTTCCAAGAATGAGAATTTGCTTGCCTAGAAGTTTCGCGGGATCCCATCCCATGCCAACATTCTGTGTTAAGCCGAATAGATCGCCGCTAGGCGAATGGCGCAGCATATCCGGGGTAAGCGGCAATGAGCCGCTTGGTCCCGAAGCATGCGTATAGATGTCAAAGTAAGAATCGATGTCCCTGCCTATAATCGTTTCGAAACCCGAGTTCATCCTTACCCCATCCATTCCTTGTGTGTTCATACGTTACGGCTTAATGAATACGGTTTTAATCGAGGTATAGAATTCAATAGCCGCTTGGCCCTGCTCTCTTGAATGCGAGCTGGACTGTTTCATGCCGCCGAACGGCGCTTGAAGTTCAACACCGGCTGTTTCTGCATTAACACGGACAAGACCCGCTTCCATTTCTTGAACGAACTGCATCGCGTTACCGATATTGCGAGTGTAGATCGAAGCGCTAAGACCATAATCCGTATCGTTCGCTAGTTCTATCGCTTCTTGAATGTCGTTCACTTCGATTAAGGTAAGCACAGGCCCGAATATTTCTTCCTGAGCAATCGACATTTTCGAAGTCACCTTATCAAATATCGCGGGAGTCACATAGAAGCCATCGGATAAAGCGCTATCCGTCGGACGTGTGCCCCCGTGCAACAATACCGCCCCTTCTTCTACACCTTTGCGGATATAAGAGAGCACCGTTTCCATTTGCTTTTCATTCGCGCACGGCCCAAGCCACGTTTGTCCGTCCAATCCATGCCCAACCTTTAGTTCGGCAACCTTCTGAACCAGCTTTGACTTGAACTCCTCATAAACATCCCTCACCACGATGACTCGGCTGGTCGCCGTACATTTCTGCCCCGTAGAACGAAGGCCTCCGCTAATCGTCGCATCCACCGCCAGATCGACGTCCGCATCCGCCGCAATAATGATCGGATTTTTCCCGCCCATCTCGAGTTGATACTTAGCTCCGCGCGACAGCGCCGCTTGCCCTACCGCTTGACCAACCGCATTGGAGCCGGTGAAGGTGATTCCGTTAATGTCTGCATGTTCGGCAATCCCTTGCCCAATGACGCTGCCGCTCCCAACGACCATATTCAACACGCCTGCCGGGAATCCGGCATCATGGAAGCATTGCATTACTTTTGCGGCCGTGACCGCTGTTTCCGTTGCCGGCTTCCATACGACCGAGTTGCCGTAGATGAGTGCAGGGGCCAGCTTCCAAACGGGAATGGCAACCGGGAAATTCCAAGGAGAGATCACCCCTACCGTTCCGAGCGGCGATCTGGTCGTATACAGGAAAGCAGCCGCATCGGAAGAAGGGATAACATCGCCTATTTTACGCATGCCTTCTCCTGCATAATAGCGCAGAATGGCTACGCCGCGCGCGGTTTCGCCCTTCGCCTCGGGTAATGTCTTCCCCATTTCCAAGGTCATCGCTTCACCGATTTCATTCGTTCTGCTTTCCATAATATCGGCGGCTTTGAATAACAGATTTCCCCGCTCAGTTCCAGCAAGCTTACGCCATGCGAGCCTGGCCGCCTTCGCGGCTGCAACGGCATCCTCTAAATCCTGTTTAGACGATTCCGGAATGATCCCGACGATTTCATTCTTATTTGCCGGATTGATACTGTTCTGCGTTCTGCCGCCCTTGGAGCTTCTCCATTCGCCATCAATGTAGTTGTCATATACTGGGGGGAGGTTGTTAGTCATGATAATCGTCCTCTCTTTAATCACTAATAATTAGGCCGTTACAGCGGTATTCACCAGAGTTCCAAGGCTTGTGATTTCAATTTCAATCCTATCTCCAGGCGCAAGCGTGAATTGATTCGGCGGAACGATGCAAGTCCCCGTAAGGAGAACGGTACCGTCGAACACGAGATTATCCCTGCGCAGGAAGGAAACGAGTTCCTCCAGCTTGCGCTTAAGTTGTCCGGTGCTTGCCGATTCATCTACGACTTTCTTTCCATCTCTATAGATCTTCAGAGTAATCTGCAGCTGATAGGGATCTTGAACCGTTTCGGCTAATCGGATGATCGGTCCGACCGAACAGGATTGCTTCCAGACCTTGGCTTGCGGAAGATATAACGGATTTTCTCCTTCAATATCGCGGCAGCTCATATCGTTGCCGATGATGTACCCTATAATATCGCCGCGCTTATTTAATACCAAACCGAGCTCCGGCTCGGGAACTTGCCAGTTCGAGTCGCTTCTTAAGCAAACCGGATCAAGATGGCCGACCGTTCGGGCCGCCGTAGATTTCAAGAACAATTCCGGCCTCTCCGCATCGTACACCTTGTCGTAGAAGGTGGTTGCATCCATTCTACCGTCCGTCGCCTCATAATTTCTTGCTTCCTTGCTGCGCTCATACGTTACGCCGGCCGCCCATACCTCCGGGGCATCTACGGGGGTAAGCAGTTCAAGAGTATCAAACTCCCTGTCCAACTGCCGAGTTGAACGGATCTGATCGTTCACGTCTTCAAGAGGGGTCTTCCCAGCCTTCTCGATTCGTTCAAGGAAGGATAGGAAGTCCGAATCCGCCAACGGGTAGACCTTACCTTCGTCGGTTACTGCTGCCATGCATGGCTCCGCGCCATTTCGATATCGAATAATTCTCATCTTTGCATCTCCTTGTTTTATAATATAAAACTTCGTTCTTGTTTTTGGAGATAGATCGAGCCGTAATTTCATTACGATTCGATCTATCTTGAACTAGATTCGATAACCAAGCTGCCGGGAAATTTCACTCTTTTCCCATGCAAGCAATTCGATTAAATGTGCGAGTTCGTCATCATCAACGTGTGCTAGCATCGTGGATACGCTCAACGCCGCTATCGCTTGACCGTTATGATTGTATATCGGAGCAGCGGCACATCGGACCCCCGGCTCATTCTCCTCGTTGTCAATCGCATATCCTTGCTCCCTTACTTTCTCCAACTCTTCCATAAAAGCTTCTAGGTTGTCGATCGTCTTATCCGTATGCTTAACAAACGTATACCCTGCCATCATCTGCTTCTGCTCATCGACAGGCCGGAAAGCCGCCAGCACCTTACCAACAGCACTGCTATGCAAGGGTACTCTGCGCCCGATACGCGAATACCGGATTGCAGCCTTATGCCCTTCTACCTTGTCAATATATATGCCTTCTTTTCCATCCATAATAACCAAATGCGTCGTTTGGCCGGTCTCAGCAGACAACGCTCTTAGATGGGGTCTGGCGATTTCCCGAATGTCGAAATGATTGAGAAGCAATTGCCCCTTCTCTACAAATCGCATCCCAAGGCGATACTTCCCGGAATTTTCGTCCTGCACGATGTAATGGTGGGTTTGGAGCGTTTTCAACAGAGCATGAACCGTACTCTTATGCAAGTTCATGGCCGAGCTTATTTCAGACAGCTTGTACTCCATACGATGCTCGTCGAATAAATCGATAATTTTCAAGGCTCTATCCAATGCTTGAATGATGGGCATGTTTCTTCTCTGTCTGACCCCCTTACAATAGTTTTACATTATAAAACCTCGTTCTGGAATTGTTGCATCTAAATAATAGCAAACCATAGTTTCGATGTCCATCATGCGATCAAAATATGGGCGACGGGTACAAGATACGGGATAAACTCGATGCAGGCGCGGTCATGGATTACGAATGTCGCGCGAACCTTCCCTGCGATGTAATCAAGCGGTTCGGATTGTAAGACTATACAACAAAAACCGAACTACTCCGTATTGAGAATAGTTCGGGTCCGTTGGTTATGTGGCGGCCATTCTATCCATCACTCCGCGGCCATCGCATCGGCCTTCGTCTTGTGAACGGTGCCCGGTGGATGATGCGGCGGCGCATAGATCGTATAGATTTTCAGCGGTTCGTCTCCGGTGTTGACGAGGTTGTGCCACGTTCCCGCAGGCACCATGATGGCATAGCCTCCGGAAACCGGCTGTACGTAGTCCAGTTTGCCTTTGGCCTTCCCCATTCGAACGACGCCTCGTCCCTCTTCGATACGAATGAATTGGTCGGTGTCCGGATGCACCTCCAGACCGATGTCGCCTCCGACGCCGATACTCATCAAGGTGACTTGCAGATGATCCCCCGTCCATAAAGCGGTCCGGTAAGCGTCGTTCTGCTCCGCGGCCGCCTCGATGTCGATGGCTAACGGCTCCTTCCCGTAATCCTTCAACACGACACTGCCTTCAGATCGCGTAATTCCCTGATACGCCGCGGGATACCGGTATGTCGCAGGATACCGGTAAGCAGCGGGATATCCGAATGCATAGCCGCAGTAGTAGTAGGGGCCGTTAAAGCCGGCATGGGTCGGATAAGCGACAGGGGCAAGATACATTTGGTTTCCCTCCATAAGTTGATAAACCCATTATATGCCCATGGTCGTGATCTGCCCCCTCGCGCGCAAAATTCACGTCAAACGATGCTTTTGTACAAGTCGGCGCGCTTCGCGCCTGTCGATAACCTGCAGCTTGTTCAAAATATTGGAGACGTTGTTGGCCACCGTCTTCACGCTGATCCGCAGCCGCTCGGCGATCTGGGCGTTCGTATCGCCGCGGGCGATCCGCAGCAGCACTTCCGCTTCGCGCCGGGTCAATTCCTCGAAAATCGGAATCTCGGGCAGTGTCGACGCCGCGGCCGAATCGTCCTCCTCTGTGCCAACCTCGTCCGCCATACGCGGCGAAGGAGCGGATTGCGCCGCGAAATGCCGCATCATGCGCTCCGCTACGCCTTTGCCGAACACGGCCCCTCCGTTGCCGACCATGCGGATCGCCTGAAGCAGTTCTTCTTCCTCCGCGTCCTTCAACACGTAGCCTCCGGCTCCGACCCGCAACGCCGTAAATACCGAATGGTCGTCGCGGTACATGGTCAGCATCAGCACCGATACGGACGGACACCTCTCCTTGATCGCCTGCGTCGCTTCAATGCCGTTCATTCCGGGCATGCGAATATCCATCAACACGAGATCGGGCTGCAGCCGCTCGGTCAATTCGACGGCTTCTTCCCCGCTGGAAGCTTCCCCGACCACCTCCAGATCTTCGGTTGTCGACAGCAATCTTCGCACTCCGCTGCGAAACATTGGATGATCCTCGGCGATGATAATTCTCATTTTTCCACTCCTACAGAGGCAATATGGCCCATACGCGGGTACCTCCGCCGGCCGGCCGGTCCATGCCGCATTCCCCGCCGATCTCGGCAGCCCGCTCCCGGATGGACAACAGCCCGATTCCGCCAGACGCCCCGTAATCTGACCGGCTCGCTACGCCGATGCCGTCATCGGTCACTTCGATTCTTAGCCAGCTGTCGCCGTCGAGGCCGAGTCGGATTTCACATACGCTGGCCTGAGCGTGCTTGACGACGTTGACGATCGATTCCGTGACGATCCGGTAGGCCGCCACCTCGACCGCGGCGCTTAAGCCGGGCAGCGACTCCGGCGGTTCGAACCGGAACTTCGGGCCGGGCCGCTCCGCGACCCCCGCGATCAGCGACGTTGAATGGGCCATCTCCTCCATTCGGGCGCGAATGGCCCCTATCAGCCCCAACTGGTCGAGCGCCGTCGGCCGCATGTCGCGAACGAGCGTCCGGATGTCCTCGACGGAGGCGCGGATCATGCGGGCCAGCTCATCCAGCATGGCCGACGCGGCGGCGGGGTCCCTGTCGACGAACTTGCGGGCGGTCGCCGCGTGGAGCGCCAAGGCGGCCAGCTTCGGCGCCAGATCGTCGTGCAGATTGTTCCTCAGGCGCCTCCTCTCCTCTTCCCTGGCAACAATTAACCGCTCGCGGGAATCCTGCAGGTCCTCGGCCAGCCGCGCCAGGCTCCTCAGCATGTCGGCATTGTTGACGATCGGCGCGATATGCCTCAGCAGCACCTGCAGGAAAATCTCGTCCTCGACCGAGAAAGCTTCTCCTTCCGATCGGCAGGCTGCGTACAGCGTACCGAGAGTGTCCCCTCGCAGCACGATCGGAAACGCCTGCGCCGCCGATTGATCGCGAAGCTCTCCGGCCTTCGCCAGCAACGTCTCCTGCCCGGCTATACCGACGGCAATGCCGGCGTAGGGCAAGCGAAGCGCCTCCTTCACCTGGCGGGCGGTCGCCTCCAGCATCTCTTGCGGGGTGATCGGCTGCATCATGCGATTTCCCAGCTCCAGCAGCACGGCGTACGGATCGTCGTGACGCCCTTTCATCCACCGGTTCACCAGACGCTGCAACCGCTCCTTGAGGGGCCCGAACGCCGCAGCGACAATGCCGGTCGCGATCAGCGAGACGATGAAGTCGTTTCGATGCTCGATCAGCGCTCCCAAGTACAGTACGATTGCCGTATAGATCAGCACCACGCAGGCGGTGAGCGCTCCGTACAAGATCGTCCGGTTCACGAGCGGATTGATGTCCCATAATCTTTTGCGCAGAACAGCCAGAGCAAGCGTCGCCGGAATAGCGGACAGAACCAGATGGAGCGAGGCATTCAGACCGATGAAGTACAAGGCTCTGCCCTGATGGAATGCCGGCTCGAACAGCAGAGCGACGAAGCAGTAGCCGGCAATGCCTACGGCAACTCCGTAGACGACCCACTTCGTCTGCTGACGCTCGGCAGGCGAAGAAATGTGGCGGAACCGAAAGGCTTGAGCGCTAATGAGCAAGCCCATCCAGCACAGAAACCAGATCAATTGCAAATAGCCCGGCCAACCCGCACTCTCCCAGAAGTTTCCTCCGTAGGCGAGGTTCGCGACGACTAGTGCCGCCACAGGAAGTAAGGAGTAGCGAGACCAGGAAGGAACGAACCGGCCGTTAGGGAACAGCAGGCAAAACAGCGATAGGGACATCCAGCCGATTGCCGATACTCCGTCGAACCACAGCCTTGTCCAGGATTCGGGAGCGGTGCCGACAACCGCAAGCACCGGGAACGAAGTGCCGAACGATACCATCGCCAGCGCCGCGACGATGCCCATCGGCTCGCGGGCTCCTTTCCATAGCAGGGTCGCCGCGGAGGCGTAGTAAGCCGCAGTCAAGGCGCAGTCGATCGCGACGAGGAGAGCGGCCGTCGTGCTCGCGGCAGGAAAACCGTAGACGAAAACAAGCGGAGGCACGGACAGGCCGCAACCGTCGACGAAGCATTGCGACAGAAGCGTATCGTAATAGCCCGGTATCGTTTTTAAATATAGAACGGCTGTTGCCGCAAAGAAGAGGCCGACGAGCAGCCGCAGAATTCGCATCGTTTTCATGCTTCTATTATAAGGCTTTCCCGGGTTGTCCGAGCGTGCGGCGCGAGAATTTCCCGATTTTTTCCCGTGCTCCCGGAATCGGGAGCCGATCTTCCTGCCGAAGGATAAGAGCCTCCTCTTTCGAACGACCGGAGCGGCGAATAAGATTAGGGGCAGACGAAAACAAAGGAGTCGATTTACGGTGAGCATTGACGCAAGATCGATCAAATGGTTTTCTATCATCTGTCTATTGGCCGGGGTAGCCCGCATGGGCATGACGCCGACGTCGTTGATCTGGGGAACGGACAGCCTGCCCGAGCTCGTATGCGGCTATATTGCCTGCATCCTGATGTCGATTGGCTCGATTGTGTTTTACGCCGTGCAAGCAAAGGAAAGCGGCGCTCTCGGCCTGATTAGCGTCCTATCCATCACGCTGGGCAATATCGTAACGGCGGCGTTCGTCTTCTCCACGTTTGCCGTAACCGATCCGTCGCAATTGTCCGGCGAAGCCCCGATGGTCATGGCGTCGTCGCTGGTCAGTCTGGCCGCCTTGACGGGAGGCACTGTGCTGTTCGCATTCGTCACCTATCGAGCCAGGGTGTTTCCGCGCTGGATCGTGGGTCTTCTCATTCTCATGCTGCTGTTCATGTTCGTTCCCATTGCGGAGTACAAATTTTTCGCGCTGTTCTGGGGATTGACTTACGTCGGTATGGGTTACTGTATTTGGAGGGGCAAGCTGCGGCAGACCGACTCGTAAGCGGAATGTCCCTGCGCATCGGAGAAGAAACCTTCCTCTGCAATCTCTGGAGCCTTGGATTGTAAGATAAGGAGAAATAGAGTACGTTAATGAGGAAAACACACCTTATCCGACAAGTCTTAAGGTACAAGGAGATTGCGATGTACTTCTATCTGATTATCGCGGCGGCGCTGGTCATCGACATCGCGACCAAGGTCGCGATCCGCATGCAGCTCGAGCTGGGACAGACGGCGGAAATTCCGGGCATCGGCCTCAAGCTGATCCACCTCGTCAACACGGGCTCTACCGGCAACCTGTTCCACGGGTGGGGAAGAGCCCTTGCCGTTCTGGTGCTTGCGCTGACGGCTGCGGCGATCTACATGCGGCAGAAGGGCAAGCTGCGCGGAACGTTCGTGCAGGTCTGCACAGCCCTCATCATCGGCGGCGCTCTCGGCAACGCCATCGATCGGCTCCTGTACAATCAGGTGACGGACTTCCTCTATTTCTCCGAAATGGCAACGATGAATTTCGCGGATATCTGGGTGTTCGCGGGGGTGCTGCTGCTGATCGTTCAGCAGATCGTTCAAGCGTTCAGACCGCCAAAAGCCGCTTAGCTTCGCAGCAGATCCGTACTCGGCACACGCCGATGCGGTCGTTAACGACGACCGGCTTGGCCGCTTGGGCTTCAGGCTCCCCCTTCCCGCGCGGCCATCCTGCAACTCTTTTCTCACTCCGTTACTCCTCTGGTCTATCCCGTTCGCTCAGATTGAGAAGCACGATCTTCAGCAACTCCAACAGCTGGTCATACCGTTCGTCGGAAATGCCCTTGCGGGTCTGATTCTTGACGCGACCCAGCGCCTCCTGCACCTTCGGAACGACTTCGCGTCCTGCCTCCGTCAAGTAAAGCAACTGGTAACGGTTGTCGGCCGGATCGGCTTCTCTCCGCACGTATCCTTCGGCTTCGAGCTTGGCGATCGCCTTGGCGGTCGTCGTCTTGTCGATCAGCAGTCTCTCGCTCAGCGCTTTCTGAGTGAGAGGTTCCTTGGACGCTATCGCCATCAGAAAGATGTACTGCCCGCTTCCAATTCGATAAGGAGCAAGCTCGCCGGAGATCAACACCTGCATGTGACGATAAATCGCCGAAATGTACGGACCGTGGGATTCCGTTGCGTCCGTCCCGGTTGCGGCCGGCTTTTGGCGTTCGGTCAAACGACTCTCCCCCTCAGTAGAATGTCATTGCAACCCATTAAAGGATAAAGCATATAGAATGCCATTGCAACTATCGAGGCGCTTGTCAGGCGCAAGCCCGTCCGTCTTGACAACGTGCGCTTCGATCATCTATGATTCTCCTGATCAGGGCGAGGAAATTATGTCGTTCGGCTAGGAGTGACCCCGGCTATGGCGAAAATCCACAAACAACTGATGCACGAATTGGTGTCTCAAGAAATTCAAAAATATATCGAAGAAAAAGAGCTCCAGGAAGGGGAGAAGCTGCCCTCGGTCGAGGAAATGACGAGGATGTTCGGCGTCGGCCGCTCTTCGCTGCGCGAGGCTCTTCGCCATCTGGAGACGATCGAGATCGTGAACGTCGTCAACGGCAAAGGCATCTTCGTTCGCGACGTCGGCACGTACCGCTTCGCCGGCAAAGTCAAAGTAGAGAACGAGAAACGTTTCCTGCTGTCGATTCTGGACGTGCGGCGGGCGCTCGAAGGCAAAGCGGTTGAACTGGCGGCGAGACGGATCACTCCGGCCCAAGTCGCGGAACTGGCGGAGATTTTGCGCGAATACGACAAGCTGAGGGAAGCCGACCTCGACACGTCGAAAATCGATTTGGCGTTCCATCGCAGCGTCATGCGCGCGGCGTCCAACCCGATTTTATTTAGCGTGCTTGAATCGATCTCCGGCATGTACGAGAAATTCTTCAACGAACCGCTCGGCGACAAGCGGCTATTCGACGAGACGTACCCCTATCATCGCTCGATGTTCGAGGGCATTGCCGCCCGCGATCCGAAGAAGGCGCTGTCGGAATTCGACAAGATGATGAATCGGATCGAAGAAATTATCAAAACCTATTAAAACTCGCGGCTCTGCGCCCCTCTTATTCTAGCGGAGCTTTACAATTCAAGAAATAAGTATTGACGCCATTTAACCGTTTCTTTACACTAATACCTATCAGACAGGATGACTGTCAGATTGCTGTACATTTGAGGTCGATTTGGAAAAAGGAGGCCGAAAAGAGATGACGGTAAAGAAAAGGGCAAAGGCATTAACGGGGACGGTAGCAGGGGTGATGTTGTTCAGCGTCCTGGCGGGCTGCGGCGGCAACAGCGGCAGCAAAGCGGAGCCTTCCGGAAGCAGCGGCGCCAGCGGCAACGAAGCGGAGAAACAGGTGAAGCTGCGGATGATCGAGAGCTTGACGAGTCCCGACCGCACGACTTACTTGAAGGAAATGCTAGCCAAATTCGAATCGCAAAACCCGAACATCAAGGTCGAGTTGATCTCTCCTCCGTTCGATCAGGCCGACAACAAGATCAAGACGATGCTGGCGGCCAAGCAGGATCTCGACGTGCTCGAGGTACGGGACCTGACGGTAGCCGAGTTCGTCAACAACGGCTACATCGAGCCGCTCGGCGAATACGTGGCCAGTTGGGCGGAATACAACACGATCACCGACGTTTCCAAGTCGGTCGGTTCGCTGGACGACAAGCTGTACTTCATTCCGAACGGGATGTACCAGCGCCAGCTGTTCTACCGCGCCGATTGGTTCAAGGACGCCGGGCTCACTCCGCCCACCAACTACGAAGAGCTTGTTGAAAGCGCAATCAAGCTGACGGACCCGAACAAGAACCGCTACGGCTTCTCTTTCCGGGGAGGCTCGGGAGCCAACGCCGTGCCGGATGCGATCATCCAGAATTACAACTTCGACCATATCGACCATGAGGATCCGAACTTCTTGAATGACGGCAAGACGATGTTCTCTACGCCGGAAGCGAAGCAGGCGCTGGAGCTCTACGTCAAGCTGTTCAAGGAAGGTTCGCCGAAGGATTCGATCAACTGGGGATTCTCCGAGCAGGTTCAAGCCTTTACGTCGGGCGTAACCGCCATGCTGCTGCAAGATCCGGATACGATTCCGTCGCTGAAGGAGAAAATGGACATCAGCACGGTCGGCACCGCGCCGATGCCGAAGGGGCCGAGCGGCAAGTCGTTCGTGTTCGCCGGCGGCGCAGGCTGGGGCGTGACCAGCTACTCTCCGAATAAGGACGCGGCTTTCAAGCTGATCCAGTTCCTGTCCGGAGCGGAGGAGAACACCGCATTCGCGAAAGCGACCGGACTCGTTCCGATTCATACGAGCGCAAGCGAAGACCCGTTCTTCCAGGACGCGATGTACAAGTCGCTGCTGGAGATGGGAGGCAAGCCGGACGAGTACGTCAATCTTAAAGCGAATACGAAATATCCGGGTACGGGCAAATGGGGGCAAGTCGCCATGGAGACCGGCCAAGCGATGCTTCTGGGCAGCGCGTCTATCGACGATACGTTGAAAAAGTGGGACGAATACTGGGCGAAGGAAAGAGAGAATTACAACGCCAAATAGGCTCTGTCAGACGGGCGATGGGCGGCGGCTGCCGTCCATCGTCACCTTTCTCGATCAAAGGTGGAGATCTTCATGAACGGTCGGCTTTCTTTCCTGTCGAGGCGGCGGTTGGCGGGCTCGCGCAACTCGTCTCGCAAGTTCATCGCGTTAAGCTTGCTGCCGGCCGTGCTGTTGGTAGCAGTCTTTACGTATTACCCGTTCGGACGCGGAATCGTGATGGCTTTCCAAAACTATACGCTGTTCGACCTGACGAACGTTCGGTTTATCGGCTTCGACAATTTCAAGGGCATCTTCAACGATCCCAAATTCCTCGATGCTCTGACTAACAGCGCGTACTGGGTGTTCCTGTCGCTCATCTTCCAGTTCGTGATCGGACTGGCGATCGCGCTGATGCTGAACAAGAGGTTTCGCGGGCGCGGCTTGTTCCAGGGCTTCGTTTTCTATCCGTGGGCGCTGTCCGGCTTCCTGATCGGCCTGATCTGGAAGTGGCTGTTCAACTCCCAGATCGGCGTCATTAACGACCTGCTGCTGCGAACGGGCCTGATCGACGAGCGGATCGGCTTCCTGTCGGACCCGCAATGGGCGATGTTCTCCGTCATCGTCGCCAACGTCTGGTACGGTATCGCCTTCTTCGCGATCATGCTGTTGGCCGCGCTGCAGTCGGTTCCTTCCGAGCTGTACGAAGCGGGCAGCATGGACGGAGCAGGCGGGATTCGCAAGCTGTTCAACATTACGCTGCCCTATATTATGCCGACGGTGCTGACGACGACGCTGCTGCGGGCGATCTGGATTTTCAACGATCCGGCGATCATCTACGGCTTGACGAACGGCGGTCCGGCGGGCAAGACTCACATTCTGTCCTCGCTTATGCTTGACCGCATCATGTACGGCGGCGATTACGGAGCGGCTTCCGCGATCGGCCTCGTCATGATCGGCCTGCTGCTGTTGTACACGATCTTCTATTTGACGGTCACGAAAGCCGGGAAACTGGGGGATTTCTAGCATGAAGCGATATTCGTTGAGAGGATTAAAAGTCGTCTCCTTGGCCGTGTATTTCGCGCTGATGGTGTTCCCCCTTCTCTGGATCGCCATCACGTCCCTCAAGCCGCAGAAGGATATTTTCACGTACCCGATCCGCTATTGGCCAGAAACTCTGACTTGGCAAAACTATGCCGACATCATTCGGGTTTCCAAGTTTCAAATCTATATCGCTAACAGCTTGCTCGTGGCGCTCACGGCGGCACTGATCGTCGCCGTCATTTCCGTGCTTAGCGCCTACGTCATGGCGAGGTTCTCGTTCCGGGGACACGGCCAGGTCATGCTCGGCTTCTTCCTGACCCAGATGCTGCCCGGATTCATCTCGCTGGGACCGCTATACATGATGATGACAAGTCTGGACTTGGTCAACACGCGTTTCTCGCTCATCTTGATGTACACCGTCGGGTTGATCCCGTTCTCGACCATATTGCTGAAAGGGTTTTTCGAGCGAATTCCGAAGAGTCTGGAGGAAGCCGCCATGATCGACGGCTGCTCGCGGCTGTCGGCGCTCGTGCGCGTCATCTTGCCGGTGATGATGAACGGCATTACCGCCACGTTTATTTTCGCGTTCGTTCAGAACTGGAACGAATTGTTCATGGCGGTCATGTTCATCGATAATGAGGCGCTGAAGACGCTGCCCGTGGCGATGAACTCGTTCGTCATGAAGTTCGACATCGATTGGGGCGCCATGTCGGCGGGCACGATGATGTCCGTCATTCCGACCGTCGTGCTGTTCGCGATCGCGCAGCGGTATATCGTCGAAGGACTGACGCAAGGCGCGGTCAAAGGATAACTTGAACGAGCCGGCAAGCACTGACGCTAGTGAAGAAAGAGGTATGCGTATCATGCACAAGGACAATCATCGAGAACGGCTCCACACGTCGGTCGCGCACGATCCGTACGACGCCAGGCACCACGGATCGATCCATATTCCGATTTACCAGACGAGTCTGTTTTCCTTCGACACCTACGAACGGTTTACGCAGGCGCACGCGAACGAACAGCAGCGGCATGTCTACTCCAGGGGGAACAACCCGACCGTACGGTATCTCGAAGACAAGCTGGCGGAGCTGGAAGGCGCGGAGATGTCCAAATGCTTCGCGTCCGGCATGGCGGCGATCTCGTCGACGATTCTGTCGAACGTGAAAGCGGGGGATCATGTCGTCTGCATCGATCAGGCTTACGGGCCGACGCGGCATTTCCTGCAGCATTATGTGGCCCGGTTCCAGGTGGAGACGACGTTCGTAGACGGCCGCTCCATCGAGGCAATCGAAACCGCGCTGCGGCCGAATACGAAGCTGCTGTATCTGGAGAGCCCTTCTACGATGCTGTTCCAGCTGCAGGATCTGGCCGCTTGCGCCGCGCTTGCCCGCAGCCGCGGCATCGTCACCGTGATCGACGGCACCTGGGCGACTCCGGTGTTCCAGCGCCCGCTGGCGCTCGGAATCGACCTGGTCGTTCATTCGATCACGAAGTACATTTCCGGGCAGAGCGACAGCATGGGAGGCGTCGTCAGCGGCTCGAAGGAGCTGGTCGGCCGAATCGCCGAAGGGGAATACATGATGCTCGGCGGAATCATGACGGCGCATACGGCCGCGCAGGTGGAGCGCGGCTTGCGAACGCTGCCGCTTCGGCTCGAACGCCACGAGCGCAGCGGGCTGAAGGTCGCCGAGCACCTGCTCCGGCAGCCGTACGTGCTGCGCGTCAACCACCCCGGCCTGCCGTCGCATCCGCAGCATGAATTGGCCACGCGGCAGATGGACGGCACAAGCGGCCTGTTCTCCTTCGAATCCGCCGAATCCCACGAGACGATGCGGGCGTGGGCAGACCGGTTGCGCTACTTCAAGATCGGGGTGAGCTGGGGCGGCTTCGAATCGCTGGTCAGCGCTAACCCGACCTCGGAAGATCACGGAGTTCCCGGCGCACGCAGCCTGGTGCGGCTTCATATCGGCCTGGAAAGCCCGGACGATCTGATCCGCGATCTGGACGAAGCGTGGGCGCAGACGTCGGCCTCTGAAGCTTCTGCGGCGGCTGGGCGTTCCGGCCAGTGACTAAGGAGCTGAAAAAGAAGGGCCTCCATTTCATGGGGGCGTAATCCTGACTGGCAGCGATTACGAATGAGCGAAACCGATAAGCCCGCTGAGCGGGCTTATTCGCATGGTGTTGGAATTTCATTTTATATCATGATAGCATTCGAACTGCATCCGATACTATTCAGGAATGGAGATTGAATCATGCAGCTTACAGTCGAAACTCTTGCGCCCTATCGCATTGCCTATGTACGTCAGGTTGGCCCTTACGGTCCCGCCAATGCTCAAGCCATGGAGAAGTTAAAGAAGTGGGCCGAGGAAAGGAAACTGCTCACGAATTCGGCCATTCTATTCGGCATTCCGCAAGATCACCCTGCTGTAACTCCGCCTGAACACTGCAGGTACGATGCGTGCATCGTCCTATCCGAGGCGGAACCGATCGATGATGCGGTTAGCGAAGGCTTCTTCTCCGGAGGAAGCTATGCGATATGCAAAATCGAACATACGGCGGAGGAGATGGAGAAAGCATGGGCTGCTATCTTCCCGGCTTTGCAGAGCGGCGGTTATCAGATGGACGACAAACCGATTGTTGAAAGGTACACCGGCGAGCTGCTTAGAGACGAGCTTTGCGAACTGTGCGTGCCTATCAAGCCTCAGTCTTAGAAACGACTGCCCGCCGTCAACAGCTCCTCGCACCGAGATAAACAGCGAAAGCCGCCTAACCCGGGTACGGGAAAGGCGGTTCTCGGTTTAACGCTTAGATTAGCTTAGCTCAGCAACACTAGCGGCTACCCGCTCTATCTCGCTCTTGCTCAGCGACTCGTCGCTCGAGCTGATCGTGACGGTGCGATCGCCCGCCTTGAAGCTGAGCATCGGCGTATCGGACGGGGTGTACCATTTGCCCTGTACGCCGTTGGCCAGGCTGACCGTCGTCCCCTCATACTCGTAGGAATAATCTCTCGGCGAGACGTTGACGAGCATATGATCGAACACCAGGTTAACCCCGTCGCCTGTGGCGACCGCTTTCTGATAAACGTCGCCGCTGGCCATCCGAGTCGGCGCATACGCCGTCTCGAACCCTTCGAACGCGGAGAACGCTTTGAGGATCTCCTTGATTTGAGCGTCGCTGTACGACACTTCCAACCCTTCTCCAGCGACCGGCGCCGTGTCCGGTGCGTTCGTCTCGATGGCGACGCTCTCTCCGGGGTAAGCCCCGCTGCGGAGCAAACTCGTTCCCGCATACGCGCCTGCCGCCCCTACTACGGTCATTCCGACTACCATTAGCGTTACGAGGGATTTTCTCATTTTCGTTTTCATCTGTATCCTCTTCTCCTTTGTTATAGCAGGTTTGATAATCCCACTATAAAGCGGAGTTATTTCAAAGAAATATCCGTGTTGTATCGAATTTGTATCCTGCTCGATTTTTTTCAAAATAAGCAATTTCGCCTCGGTTAATTTCTATTTTTTCGAATCCGTTACCCCTTTATGATAAGTAAAAACAAAAGCGCCCATGAAGAGCGCGGGGAGATAGGCTGAATTGAAACCTCTCGTTCAACTGCTGCATTTCGGATACCATCAGGCGATGAGCTGCATTTTCCCGGTGGCGATCTTCGGAACTCTAGCTCTGTCTAACGTAGTGCAAGTGCCGTTCATCCCTCGTTACGACGCCATTCTGCTTGTCTTGCTCGGCGTGCAATACCTCATGTACCGAAGCGGATTGGAGACGCTCGACGAAATCAAAGTGATCTGCTTGTTCCACCTGATCGGCTTGGCGCTCGAGTTGTATAAGGTCAATATGGGGTCGTGGTCGTACCCCGAGCCGGCGTATATGAAGCTGTTCGGCGTCCCGCTCTACAGCGGCTTTATGTATGCCAGCGTGGCAAGCTTCATGTGTCAGGTGTGGCGGAGACTGCGGATGGACATGACGGGCTGGCCCGGATTTCTGCCTTCGATGCTGCTGGGCGGAGCCATCTACCTGAACTTTTTCACTCATCATTTTATTGCCGATTTTCGTTGGTGGCTGACGGGCCTCGTGCTTATCGTGTTCTGGAAAACGCGGATCATCTACCGGGTGCGGAGCACCACCTATAGAATGCCCTTAACGCTTGCTTTTATCCTTGTGGGTTTCTTCATCTGGCTGGCCGAAAATATCTCCACGTTCTTCAACGCCTGGAAGTACCCTGACCAGCACCAAGCTTGGCGGCTGGTCAGCTTCAGCAAGATCAGTTCGTGGTTCCTTCTGGTTATCATCAGCGTCATCATCGTCGCCCAGCTTAAGTACGTTAAGGCGAATCGAACAGCTAACCGATCGTAACGAGCGAATGAGGTTAGCAGCGCGCGTACGGTTAAGCCCGTCAGTCGGGCGAGCTCCCCGACCTTCCAATGCATGAACGCCTGCCTAAATCCGCAACATGGTTGATAGCCAATAGGGGTGCCACATCCTTCCATTTTCATGTATAATAATGTTATTTTCTGTCGATTCATAGGGGATTGACGAAGCTTCAAGTCCCCGCGGAAAGCGTCAAGGCCTCGGCGGAAACCGCCGTTCCTGCGAGCGGAACGACCGTTCTCGATCTCAAGAAGAAGTACGGCTCCGATCTGGACAAGGCGTTAATGCCCTTGTACAACGTACCCCGGGACAAAGTATTCGAGTTCAAGTTCAACAGCGACGTATGGGGCGAGCCGGACGTCATCACCGTCCATACGGATATTAAAGCGGAAGAGAAGAGCCGGATTCTGACCTCCGTCTTTCCCAAGGACTTTCAAGAAAACGCGAACACGCTCGAGGTTAAGCCGAACGGCGGCGTGTTTAATTTTCCGAACAATAGATTGCGAGAGAGGCGCTCCCCGTACGGGGCTGGCAGGCGAACAAGCTTGCCTCCGTATGGGGAGTTTTTTTAAAATGAACCGGCTCCCCGGTTGCGACAATATGTAAGTGAATGGCCATTCAGGAGGGAGAAGGGACTTGGACATCGATGAGTTGATCGAGCTCGTGAAACTGCATGGGAAGTCAATTTACGGTTTTTGCTGCAAGCTGACAGGAAACAGAGCGGATGCGGACGATTTGTATCAGGAAACTTTTCTGAAGGCCGTGGAGCTGCGGTTCAAGATGGACCCGTCCCGCAATCCGAAAGCTTATCTCATATCGATTGCCGTTCTGCTGCACAAAAATCATCGACGCAAGCTTGCGTGGAGGCAAAGAATCGCACCTACGGCCGAGCTTGGCGAAGCGGCGGATCGGTTGTTAGTGCCCCTCGCAAGCGAAGCAACGCCGGAAGATGCGGTGCTGTCGCTTGAGCTGCGCGCCATGATTCGGGAAGCCGCTCACCGGCTGAACGATAAGCTGAAGCTTCCCCTCTACATGTACTATACAGCCGACATGACGATCGAGGAGATTGCTTCAACGCTGAGAATTCCGCCTGGAACCGTGAAGAGCAGGCTGCATAAGGCTCGCGAGAACATGAGAAAGGTATTGGAGGTGGATCCCCTATGAGGGACGCGGATTGGGATCGACTGCTCAGACAATCTTTGGCCGATGCGGCAGAACCCGGCGAAGAGTTGAATGAAAGCCTCATCCGTCAATTAAAGGAGCGTAATGAAATGAAGCCTAAATATAAGAAGAGATTATCCGTAGGGCTGTTAGCTGCCGTATTGTTGCTGGTCCTGTCCGTATCGGCCTATGCGGCAAACCAGTTGTTCAGCTCCAAGCAGGTCGCGGAGCGATTGGGAGACCGGATGCTGGCCGAAGCGTTCGAAAGCAAGGATGCGGTTCAGATCAATCAATCAAAGGCGTCCGGGGACTATCGTTTTACGCTGCACGGCCTCGTCTCGGGAGCAAGTCTTAGCGAGTTCCGCCAGTCTTCGGAGGAGCTCTACCCCGACAGGACGTATGCGGTCGTATCTATTGCCAGACAGGACGGCAAGCCGATGCCGAATACCGCCGATGACGAATACGGGCTGGATCCGTTCTTCGTATCCCCGTTGATTAAAGGCCAGAAGCCGTGGCAGGTTAACATCTTCACGATGAACGGCGGATATGGCGAGACCGTTATCGACGGCGTAACTTACAGGATGATCGAGTGCGATCAGGTGGAAATCTTTGCGGATAGGGGCGTGTACTTGGCGATTGCCAGCGGCACCGCGTTCTTCAGCAACAAGGCGTTCGGATATGACGAAGCGACCGGCGAAGTCTATGCCAAGGAAGACTATTCGGGAGCTTCGCTGCTGTTCGATCTTCCTCTCGACGCGGCCAAAGCGGACCCTGTCAAGGCCGAGGCTTATCTGGACGCCTTGTTGAATCCATCGTCTCCGCCGGAGTCGGAGGACAACGAACGCTCCGCCAATACGGTAGAAGACGAAGGGATAGCCCGGATCCAGGACGTACGAGCCAAAATGCGCGCCGGCGAGAGAATCGGGGAGACGATTCCGGAATCCATCCGAGAAATGACCTCCGACGATTCGGGAAAACTCAAGTATGCCTATGACGGCTGGAGCCCAACGATCTCACCGGACGAATATTTCACCGAAGATCAGGTCGGATTCTCCGAGAGATTCTCCATCAGCGGGAAAGACGACGTCTACAAGGCGCTGCTGTTCCACAAGGACGAGAACGGCGTAATTACCGGCAGAATCGTTATTCTGGATTAGCCCGTCAACCGCAGATCCGGCTTGTGCGACAACACCTCCGGACGGAGCCGGCATTATCGGGCGAAAAATGCCCCTATACGATTGGCAAGCGGACATGCTTGCTTTCGTATGGGGGCATTCTTTACAGTCACCCCCAACTAAGGGATTCCCCAAATGTCGTGCGTCTTCTCTGCGCAAAAAAACGCCGCCCCCCAAAGGGACGGCGTTGATCGCCTGTCACACGATCTCGCGCAGATCCGGAACCTCACGGAGCACGAGCTCTTTCACTTCCGCCGCGTCGTCCGCGTCGAAAACGGCAGTCGCAAGGTCGCGCAGCCGGTCCTGGTGCAGTCGCGCCAGCAGCCAGCGCGCGCGGCTCACCGCTCCGGCGCTCATGCTGAACTCGTCGAGCCCCATGCCGAGCAGGAGGGGGAGCGCAAGCGGGTGCCCGGCCATCTCGCCGCACATGCCGACCCATTTCCCGTGTTCGTGAGCCGCGCGAATGACCCGATCGACGAGCCGCAATACGGCGGGATGGAACGGGTCGGACAACGCCGATAGCTTCGGGTTCATCCGATCCGCCGCCATCGCGTACTGCACGAGATCGTTCGTACCAATGCTGAAGAAGTCGACCTCGCGCGCGAAACGGTCGGCCATCATCGCCGCCGCCGGAATTTCGATCATGATGCCGGTTTCCATCTCCGGATTGAACGGGATGTCCTGCCCCGACAGCTCCCGCTTCGCTTCCTCCAGCAACGCCTTCGCCGCGCGCCATTCCCGCAGCGTCGCAATCATCGGAAACATCGCTTTCACATTGCCATACGCGCTGGCTCGCAGAATGGCGCGAAGCTGCGTCTTGAACATCTCCGGACGGTCCAGGCTAATCCGAATCGCCCGATAGCCAAGGAACGGATTGTCCTCCTTCTCGAGCTCAAGCAGCGGCAGTTCCTTGTCGCCGCCGATATCCATCGTGCGGATAACGACGGGCGCGTCCGCGCCGAACGTCTCGGCGACTTCCCGATACGCTTCGTACTGCTCGTCTTCGGAAGGCAGCGCGTCCCGCCCCATGAACAGGAATTCGGTACGGAACAACCCGACGCCCTCCGCACCCTTGCGTTTCGCTCCCTTGGCATCCGCCGCGGAACCGATGTTGGCGACCAGCTCGACTCGCACGCCTTCGGCGCTGACGGACGGACGATCGCGGTACGCCTCATAAGCCGCTTGTCTTCCGCTGTCGGCTTCGCGCCGGGCTTCGTATTCGGCCAGAACGGCCGCGTCCGGATCGACAAGGACGACTCCGTTCCCTCCGTCCACGACGACGAGTTGCCCGTCCCTGATGGTCATTATTTCGGCGCCGATGCCCACGACCGCCGGAAATCCGCCCGAGCGGGCAATGATGGCCGAATGGGACGTCGCGCCACCGACGGCTGTAGCGAAGCCGGCGACGGCGGACGCGTTCAGCCCGGCCGTCTCCGAAGGCGTCAAATCCTCGGCAATCAGAATCATCCGCCCTTCAGAAGAAGCGCCTTCGTCTGCCCCATCTTTCGCGCCGACAGACTGCTCGCCGCGCAGCAACCGGACGAGCCGGCGGCCAACATCGAGCACGTCCGCAGATCGCTCGCGCAAATACGGGTCGTCCAACGCTCCCAGCACTTCCGCCACCTCCTGCGCCGTTTCGCGAATCGCGGAAGCCGCCTCATACGATTCGGCGACGATTTTCTCGCGGGCGACGCCAACCAGCTCTTCGTCTTCGAGCAGGAACGCATGCGCTTCGAAAATTTCGGCTTCGTGCGTCTTGCCTTCACCGAGCAGCTTAGCGCGAATCGCTTCCAGCTCTGTCGCCGCCGACGCGACGGCCGCATCGAATCGAGAGGCCTCTGCTTCCGCCTGCGCCGGATCGATCTTGCGAATCTCGGACGATTCCGTCTCCGCGCGAAGCACCTTCGCGTACCCGATCGCAATGCCGGAAGAGGCCGGCGTTCCGTTTAACCTCGCGCCCATATCAGTGGCTTTCTTGCGAGACGAGCACCGCTCCGATCGCGTCGATCGCCGCTTCGGCCCCGTCTCCTTCCGCGACGACCGAGACGCTGTCGCCCTGCTTCGCGCCGGCCGACAACACCTTCACCAAGCTCTTCGCGCTAAATCGGTTGCCGGCCTTCTCCAGAAACACGTCTCCTGCGAAAGCTTTTGCCGCCTCGACGATTTTGCGCGCCGGGCGCGCGTGAATGCCCGTCGGATTTTCCACCGTGAACGTTTTTTGCATAGCTATCGTGCCTCCCCCGAATAAGTTCAAATTCTGTCCTTGATCTGATCCTTGAGCCGCTCGGATTGCGTTCCGAAGATCGCCTGCACCGCGCCCTTGCCAAGCCGGATGACGCCGGATGCCCCGAGCCTCTTCAGCTCGGCGTCGTCGACCGCCGCATCGTCCTTCACAACGAGCCGCAGCCGGGTAATGCAAGCATCGATCGTCTCGATGTTGTCCGAACCGCCGAGCGCCGCAAGCACCTGACCGGGCTTGTCATCGCTGGCGAGAGAGCCCTTCTTATCTTCCGACGCTTGGCCGTCGATCACTAGCTCTCCGTCTTCCCGTCCTGGCGTCTTCAGGTTAAACGCGGAGATGATGATCCTGAACAACACGTAGTAGACCAGCGCGAACCCGGCGCCAATCGGAAGAATGAGCAACGGCTTCGTCGCCAGCGGATAGTTGATGGCGTAATCCAGGAACCCGGCAGAGAAACCGAAGCCGTGCTTGATTTCGAGCGTAGCCATCAACCAGCCGGAGACGCCGGCCAAGATCGCATGGACGACGTACAGGACCGGCGCGACGAACATGAACGCGAACTCCAGCGGCTCGGTGATCCCGGTCAAGAACGAAGCGAATGCCGCTCCGACGAAGATCGAAGAGACGAGCTTGCGCTTCTCCGGCTTGGCCGAATGGATAATCGCGAACGCGGCGGCCGGCAGCGCAAACATCATCATCGGGAAGAACCCGGTCATGAACAGACCCGCCGATTTGTCGCCCGCAAAAAACCGGTGCAGGTCTCCGTACACAACCTTACCCGCTTCATCGGTGAAGCTGCCGATCTGGAACCAGGCGATCGAGTTGATGACATGGTGCAGGCCGAACGGAATGAGCAGCCGGTTGGCGGTCATGTAAATGAAGGCTCCGATGCCGCCCAGACCGACTACCCAGTTGCCGAATTCGTCCAGCGCGCTCTGCACCGGACCCCAGATCAAGCCGAACAGCAGGCCGATGATGACCATGGCGAACGAGGTGACGATCGGGACGAACCGTTTGCCGGCGAAAAATCCGAGCCAGTCCGGCAGCTTGATCTGATGGAACCGGTTGTACATGAAGGAAGCGACCAAGCCCGCCAAAATCCCTCCGAGCACGCCCATGTCCAGCTTCATGTCTTTGCCGACGATGCCTGCGAACGCGACCGGCACTTTCTCCAGCACGTTCAGTAGAACGAGATGCGCGATAACGGCCGCAAGCGTTGCCACGGCGTCGCCGACCATGCCGATGGCGATCCCGATCGCGAAGATGAGCGGCAAGTTGTCGAATATGGCCGAGCCGCCGGCAGCGAGAAACGGCGCAATATAATGGTTGAGCCATTCCCCGAACGAGCCCCAACCGAAATCTTTCACGTAATCGATATTGCCGAAGCGAAGCAGCAGCGCCGCGGCCGGCAGGGCGGCGACGGGCAGCATTAACGACTTCCCTATTTTTTGCAAGAACGCCAGCATAATCTTTCTCCTTCGCCTTTATTTGGCCGATTTGAGATGAACGGTCATAATCGCCGCGGCCTGCGCGATTGTGTCCCCGTAGACGCTGTCCACGCCTTCCGCGAGATCTTCGCTGGCGACGACGATCGGCGTCACGGCGGAGTAACCCGCTTCGCGAATGCGGTCCAGATCGACCTCGATCAGCGGCTGCCCTTGCTTCACGCTGTCACCGGTTTTGACCAGCGGCTTGAACCCTTCGCCCTTCATTTCCACCGTGTTGATACCGACGTGAATAAGCAATTCAAGTCCGGAGCCATGCTCCACGACCACGGCGTGCCCGGTATCGATCAGATGTCCGATCTTCCCGTCGAACGGAGCCATGACCACCCCCGACGTCGGCACGATAGCCGCGCCTGGTCCCATGAAGCCCTGAGAGAACGCCTCATCCGGCACTTCCGTCAGCGAAACGAGCATTCCCGTAAGCGGCGCGACGATCTCCACCGTCTTCGCCTTTGCCTTGTCATTGCCGAATAGTTTTCCCAACATCTCGTTTATCCGCCTCTCGCGTGTAATTTTCAATCGTGACCGCTTATTTCTCGTATGTCTGAACGAAACGGTTCAGCGCCAACGCCAAATATCCCGCTTCATCCTCGATATCTCCCGGGTACCCGAGCGCATCCGCTGCTTGGCGCATCGATTCCGAAGCAATGCCGTACTCGTTCGGATAGTTCTCGCGGATATGCGTCCTTAGCGGGTTATCGGGCCTGCGGTCTTCCGCCAGCGATTCGAACGCTTCGCGCAAATGGGCGACTAGCCTGAAGTAACTCCGACTATCTCTCGAAACGACGATACCGAGCCCTCTCTCAACCCGCTCCACCGTATCGTTAATGGCTGCCGCCAACATCGCCAGCCTGCCGACCGGCGTCGTCACGGCTGCGGAACGAACGTGCAGCGCCAGAAATCCCGTCTCGTCTTCCGGCACCTTGATCCGCAGCTTGTTCTCGATCATCTCCGCGGCGATGCCCGCGAGCTCGAACTCCAGCGGGAAACCTAGCTTCGTCTCGAGCAGGAACGGGTTGTCGATCGCCATTCCGTTGCGAAGCCGGTATACCGCGAATTGAATGTGATTCGGGAGCGCAAAGTACACTTTGGGGTGGACGGGCGTGCCCAATCTTTCCTTCATCATCTCGATGATCCGGTCCGACACTTCGATCACGTCGGGATCGAGCTCGTCGACGAGCGACTCGTACCGTTCCATCGGCTCTCCTTCCTCAAGCTTGTATCTCCGCTCGATCCGGGCGTCGTCTTTCCGGATGAACTCCGTACCCTTGCAGGCGAACCCGAGTCCCTTGCCGAACAGAACGTATTCTTTGGAGCTTACCGGATCGACGGTCAGAACGACATTGTTGCCGACGATCTTCTCCACTCGCATGCTGCCGATCGACGTCAATCCCATCCCTCCCTGTAAGGTTAGATTGCCCAGCTGAACGACGATCACCCCGATAGCAACGAAAAAAGCCGGGAAAAGGCGCCAACCCCCTTATAGGGTCAGAACCTATTCCCGGCTCATGCCTGCAATCGCAGTAACACGCCGATGTCTTAATCGAATTCAAATATATAAAAAGATAACGTTTTCGTCAATGGGTAACTTTTGACTTGCGCTTCGCTTGATCGTGCCGAATAACTGCAAGAAAAAGTAAAACCCCACCCAAAGGTTCCTGGGCCCGAGATGGGGTTTCACGTTATCCAGCCAGACTTCTTATTCTCCAATCAACCTGGATGCAATTTCCATCAGATGCTCCCGCGGCATTTTTTCGGCGGAGAGATCATCCAAACGATAATAGGCGTACTGATTCCCGCTGCCTTCGCCCCAAGCCACGCGCTGTACGGCACCGTCTCTACCCTGTAAGTAGAATGCTTCCTTTGCGGCAATTGTGACCTTTTCCATATCCAACTCATTCATCTCAGTCGTAAAAATGGCCCCATTCGGCACATTAAACCATGCGCTTAACGAAACTTTATTCCCCTGGTCATTTTGGTAGTTCGCGTAATATCCAACCGTTTCACCAAGCGGTATCGTCTGATAGCTGATCCCCTCCACGGTTTTCGGGTCCGTCCACTCTTTCTCGTCCTCTATTCCCCATTTCAGATCGTGCACGAGCGATCCCGATTGGAAAACAAAGCCGTTCCCGACTTCATTCAGAGGTGCGCGGCGGCCGACTTCTGCGGCATATTGCGAATAATCCGTATACTGCCGTTCGTTCGCAAGGCCGATATAGCGATTCTGAGCTTTCAAGTAAAACACAGCCGCTTCCCCTTCAGCTAACCTGCTCCGCAGAGCTGCCGTATCGACTTCGGCGATCGGCTCATCGCCCGGCATGAAGCTTCTATATTCCAAAGCGACCGACCCGTCCGGGGCAAATAGCTTCCAGGATTCCGCCGCATAACCGAAGCCGCATGCGAAGAGGACCGCTGCTACGATCAAGGAAACGCGTCCCGCTTTTATTCTCCCCGGCTTCTTATCCGATGGAATGACCAACTGCGGCTGCTCGATCCGGCTTTTATTGCGAATTTCAGTCATAATCCGTTCCGTTCTATCGATTCGGGGCAGTCGCTCTTTCAACAACGTCAGATTTGTGTGCCAATCTATAGGCCGACTCTTCCTCATCTTCTCCATCCTCCATATTCCCCCAGATTTTTTTTAGCTTGAATAGCGCTCGCTCTACTCTTTTGCGCAAGGCCGCGGGCGATTGGGGAAAAGTCTGTCCAATCTCTTCATAGGACTTCCCCTCCATTACTCTGAGCACAATCAGCGATCGTTCAGCAACCGTTAACCGCCGCAGTGCCCGCTCGCTTTGCGCCAGCACTTCCTTCCGTCTCGCCGCCGCATACCCTTCATCCGCATGATCCTGACCGAGCGGCTTGAGCAGTCTGGCTAACAATGCCGTCCTTTTCCGCTTCCGAAGCAGATTCAGGCAATGATGGTAAGCAATCTTATACAGCCATGCCGAGAAAGATTGACTGTATCTGTACAGCGACAGCTTCTCGTAAGCTTTAATCAGCACGTCCTGTACGGCGTCTTCCGCTTCCTCCCGCTGCATCAGGAGATGATAGCAATAAACGTACAAACGCTGCTGATATCTCCCAATCAGTTGCGCGTACAGCTCCACTTGCCCTTCCCCAACGGCACGGATCAGCATTTCGTCGGAAGCCTCGCACGTTCGCTCCTGAGTCATCGCTCTCCCTCCTTTTGATTTCGCCTATATAACACCCCAACCGGCCTTTTGTGACTGTTCGTTTTCATAAAACCAAAACAATCTACCCTCTGGAGCGAATCGTCGAAGCGCATGCCTATATCGAAACGGGACGCAAAAGAGGCGGAGTGGCCGTATCCGTGCCGCATTCCGACTCTCTTCTCGATTTTACTTGAAACGTTCCTGTACGCTGCTGATAAACCTTTTTCCGGCTTGACCCAGGAACTTGTCAGATCTGTACACGATACCGATATCCCGTTCAGGCGTTGGCTCAACCAAGCTTACGATATGATAGTATCGGTCATCCCAGGTTTGCAAAACCGTTCTGGGCAGAACGGTCCCGCCAATATTGTTTTTCACCAATCGCTTTAATGAGATCATCGCCGACGTTTCGATAACGGGTTTCAGATCAAAGCCCTGATCTTCACAATACGAATTGATCAACTTGCGGCAATGATGGTTATTCGGAAACAACACGAGACTCAGATCCTTTAATTCTTTCAAGTAGATGTGCGAGTGTGCCGACCATTCGCTGCTTCTCGATACGGCCACTGCAAACTCTTCCGTATATAAAGGCACATGGACTAGTATAACGTTCCACAAATAATGAAACTATTTTTGTGGCTATGGTATACTCTTGTTAGATGCCTTGAACGGAGAGATACCATGCCATTTGAATCGAGAAAAGATAAGCTG